>NZ_JBSFLV010000208.1:0-13814 GCF_053599215.1 Streptomyces sp. NPDC001002
GCGCCGCGTAGGCCTCGTTGATCTGCCGCACCACGTCCTCGCCGATCGGATCGCCGTCGCCGAAGCGGGTGTTGAAGGGCAGTCCGTCGGAGCCGCCGCGCGAGACGATGCCGGTCTTGCGGTTGGCGGTCAGCGGGACGTACGGGAGGCGTACGCCCGCGTGGACCGTCATGTAGTCCACGCCCTGCTCGGCCTGTTCGACGACCGTGTCCTTGTAGATCTCCCAGGTCAGCTCCTCGGCCCGGCCGTCGACCTTCTCCAGCGCCTGATAGAGCGGCACGGTGCCGATGGGGACGGGGGAGTTGCGCAGCACCCACTCGCGGGTGGTGTGGATGTTGCGGCCGGTGGACAGGTCCATGACCGTGTCGGCGCCCCAGCGGGTCGCCCAGGTCATCTTCTCGACCTCCTCCTCGGTGGAGGAAGTGACCGCGGAGTTGCCGATGTTGGCGTTGACCTTCACCAGGAACCGCTTGCCGATGATCATCGGCTCGATCTCCGGGTGGTTGACGTTGGCCGGCAGCACCGCGCGGCCCGCCGCGATCTCCTCGCGGACCACCTCGGGCTCGACCTTCTCCCGGATGGCCACGTACTCCATCTCCGGTGTGATCTCGCCCCGTCGCGCGTAGGCGAGTTGGGTGACCGCGCTGCCGTCACGGCTGCGGCGCGGCTGGCGCGGTCGTCCGGGGAAGACCGCGTCGAGGTTGCGCAGACCGCCGCGCGGTGCGGTGTGCTTGATCCCGTCGTCCTCGGGGCGGACGGGACGACCCGCGTACTCCTCGGTGTCGCCGCGCGCGATGACCCAGTTCTCCCGCAGTGGCGCCAGTCCCCGCCGGACGTCGGTGTCGACGAACGGATCGGTGTACGGGCCGGAGGTGTCGTACAGCGTGACCGACTGCCCGTTGGTGAGGTGCACCTGACGGACCGGCACGCGCAGATCGGGGCGCGAGCCCTCGACATACCCCTTGTGCCAGCCGATGGACTTCCCGGTCTCCGTGGACTTTTGGCCCTCGACGGGCGGTTCGTCCTGGCTGGAGACAGGCGTGCGTGCGTCCTTGATGGTCATGAGACCTACTCCCTACGCCGGCATTACCCGGTAACAGGTTCAGCGGTCGACGCAGCGGCTTCCGTCTGTCGACGTTTCGTGTGGAACATCACTCGACTCGAATTTCGTCGATCGACGTTCCACGTGAAACATCGCTGGGACGGAGGTCAGCGCCCTCTCAGCCCGGTGCTCCGAGCTCCCGCGTGTGCAAAGGTGCCTCCACGCTAGCGTCAATTCGGGCGCGGTGAACAGAGGGCCTCTTTCGTTCTTGCGATGATCGGGCGGTGACCACCACGAATCAGCCTCCATACCCGCCACCGGACCCGCGCCGCGGCCCGGGCCCCGGTCATGGCCCCGGGCGTACCCCCGGGCGGGGGTACGGCGAGGGCGCCGACGGCCGTGGGTACGGCAGCGGTGGCAGGGGTGACGGCGGCTCCAACGGCCGTGGATACGGCGGTGGTTTCGACGGCGATTCCGGTGGCGGGTTCGGTGAAGGTGCCGGTGGCGACTTCGGCGGGAGGCCTGGTCAGGGGCCCAACTCGGGTGACGGGCGCGGTCAGCGGCCCTCCTCTGGAGGCGGGCGCGGCCAGCAGCCCTCCCCGGGAGGCGGGCGCGATCAGAGACCCCCTTCGGACGGCGGGCACGGCCACGGGCACGGTCATGGCGGCGGGGACGACCACGGTCACGGTCACACCCAGGGCCAGGGCCAGGGTCCAAGTGATGGACACGGGCATGGGCCCGATCCCGGCGAGGGACACGGGCACGGCTCCGGGTCCGGGTCCGGCGGTGGTCACGGGCACAGTCACGGCCCCGCGGCCCCAGTCTCCAAGCACCTGCGCAAGGTCATCGCCGCGATCCTGATCCCGTTCACCGCGGCCGTGGTGGTCGGGCTCGTGGTGCTGTGGCCCGGCGGTGCCCCGGCGCACGAGCGCACCGGCGTCGGCTTCGACCGGCAGACCCAGCAGGCGACGGTCACCAAGATCCAGAGCCTGAGCTGCAAGTCGGTGAACGCCTCGTCCGGTTCGTCGACCGGTGACACCTCCACCGCCGAGGGCAGCTCCGCCCAGCAGGAGGAGAACGGCACCTGCAAGAAGGCGACCATCCGCGTCGACACCGGCAAGGACAAGGGCCGTACGTTCACCGAGATCGTGCAGCCGGACCAGTCACGGCAGTTGCACAAGGGCGAGAAGGTCGTCGTCGCCTACGAGCCCTCGGCACCCAAGGACCTGCAGTACTCGGTCACCGATGTGAACCGCCGGATCCCGATGGGCGTGCTCGCCGGCATCTTCGCGCTCGCCGTCGTGGTGGTGGGCCGACTCCGCGGCATCATGGCCCTGGTCGCGCTGGCGATCAGCTTCATGATCCTGAACTTCTTCATCCTGCCCGCGATCCTCCAGGGCTCGAACCCGCTGCTCGTGGCGGTGATCGGGTCCAGCGCCATCATGCTGATCGCCCTGTACATGTGCCACGGCCTGTCCGCCCGGACATCCGTGGCGGTACTGGGCACGCTGATCTCCCTGGTGCTGATCGGCGTGCTGGGCTCGCAGTTCATCGGCTGGGCCGCGCTCACGGGCAACACCGACGACAACACCGGGCTGATCCATGGCCTGTATCCGTCGATCGACATGAGCGGTCTGCTGCTCGCGGGCGTCATCATCGGCTCGCTCGGTGTCCTCGACGACGTGACGGTCACCCAGACCTCGGCGGTCTGGGAGCTGCACGAGGCCAACCCCTCGATGGGCTGGCGCGGGCTGTACCGCGCGGGCATCCGCATCGGCCGCGACCACATCGCGTCCGTGGTCAACACGCTCGTCCTCGCCTACGCGGGCGCCGCGCTGCCGCTGCTGCTGCTCTTCTCGATCGCGCAGAGCAGCGTCGGGGCGGTCGCCAACAGCGAGTTGGTGGCGGAGGAGATCGTGCGGACCCTGGTCGGCTCGATCGGCCTGGTCGCCTCTGTGCCGGTCACCACGCTCCTGGCGGCCCTGGTGGTCTCGGCGGACCGCCCGACGGCGGAGAAGGCCGCGGTGACGGCCACGGCGGTGCCCACGGGCCCGAGCGGCGGTCCGGCCTCCGCCCCGAATCCGGCGACCACCGACACCGCTCCCATCCAGACCCGCACGGGACACGGACGGCGCCGCAAGCGCTGAGCGGTCGGGAAGCGTCACCCTCGTAGACAGGCAGAGAAGAAGCGTTACTGCACAGCCTCGTAGCGCCGGACTGTCCGAACGCACACCGAGACATGATCAGCCCGCGCTCTGCTCCTCCGCCAGGATCCGGTCCAGCGCCTCGTCGAGATGGGCGTCGAAGTCGGCGAGCGAACCCTCCTGGCCGAGCGGCACCAGCTTGTCGGTGCGGTCGAGGAAGGCGATGACCGGCGCCGTCGACGACCGGAACAGCGCGTGGTCGCCGCCGACCT
This sequence comes from Streptomyces sp. NPDC001002, assembly GCF_053599215.1. Lineage (NCBI taxonomy): Bacteria > Bacillati > Actinomycetota > Actinomycetes > Kitasatosporales > Streptomycetaceae > Streptomyces > Streptomyces sp. NPDC001002. Next base: position 3,459 of record NZ_JBSFLV010000208.1, read on the forward strand.
GAAGCCGGATCAGCAGCTCACCGAGGGAGTCGGGGTCGGCGGGCGAGACCCGTACGTCACCCTCTCCGGTCGGCCGGCCCACCCCGTCGATCAGCAGCTCGCGGCCGAAGGCCCACGTCACCGGGGCGTCGCCCGGCAGATGGAAGGTCAGCCGCACGGCATAGGGATCACAGGATTCGTAACTCAGCTCCACCGGGATACGGAAGGAGAGCTCCTCGGAGACGAGGAAGCTCATCATGACCTCTGCCTGTACGGACTCGCGCATCGCCTACCCCGTCACTACCCCGTCATATGCCACTGATTGGCCAGGAATGATCCCTCTGACGCTGCTGGCATCTTGCTTAAAGTAGGCGACAGATCACAAGGAGTGAGTTTTCAGATACTGATAGAGATCGCCAGTGACCCCAGCAACCGCCCTACCTCGCTCTGCAGTTGCCGTGTCGCGGCCGCCAGTCGATCGGCCTGGTGCGAGGGGAGAGAAATGGCCATCGTGGCCGCCGTCGTGCCCACGGTGATGGGGATCGCCGCGCAGACCGTGCCCAGCGCGTACTCCTGCCGCTCGACTACCGGTTCCATCCGCCGGGTCCGTTCGAGCCGCCTCAGCAGGGTGTGGTCGTCACGCACGGTGTACGGGGTGATCGACTGCACGGGGTAGCGCCCGAGGTGGTCGCGGCGGGCGTCCTCGTCCAGTTGGGACAGCAGGCACTGCCCGATCGCGTGCGCGTGCGCGGTCTCGCGGAAGTCGGCCCACTCCTCGACCGCCGGATTGCCCGGAGTGTCGGAGACGCACACGACCTCGATCTCGCCGTCCCGGTACACGGCGTAGTACACGGGCACGCCGATCGTGTCCCGCCAGTGGGCCAGCGCGTCGACCATCGTGCTGCGACGTTTCTGCTGGGCCGCGCTGCTGCTCAGCCGCTCGGCCGCGTCGCCGAGGAAGAACAACCCCTTGTCCCGACGCAGATAGCCCTCGTGCACGAGGGTGCGCAGCAGGTGATACGCCGTCGGGAGCGCCAGGAAGGTCTCTCGGGCCAGTTGCTTGGCGGGGGCTCCGTGCGGGTGGTCCGCGACGCATTCCAGCAGCCGCATCGCCCGCTGGACGGATCCGATGAGGGTGGCGGCGGCTTGGGGGTGTGCATGGGGGGCTGGGGGCGCCGTGGGCCCGTGCGCGGAGCCTGGCGGCGCCGTGGGCTCGTGCCCGGATTCCACGGACCCTGTATGCCTGGGTCCCGGAGGACTGGCGAGCCCGGATTCCGGAGACCCCACGCGCTCAGGTCCCAGATGCCTGTCGTGCCCGGATCCCGGAGGACTGACGGGCTCAGATTCCCGAGGCCCCCCGCGCCCAGGTCCTAGAAGCCTGGCGTACCCAGATCCCGGAGGGCTGGCATGCCCGGGCCCCGCAGGACCGGCGAGCTCGGATCCCGGGGACTCCACGCGCTGAGGTCCCGAAGGACTTCCGTGCCGGGACACCGGATGCGCTGTCTCCTGTTCGACCGCCGGAGGCATCGGCGCGCATTCCTGGCTCGACGGGCCCGGCTGCTCGGGTGGGCGGATCGGGATCGGGATCGGGCGTTCCGACGGCGGGGTCGCCGTCGGGGGTGTGGCTGGGGGTGCGTGGGGGGCGGTGGTTGCGGTGCCGGTGCCTGCCGTGGCCAAGGGTCACTCCCGGAGCGCGAGGGGGCAGCCCGTGCGGGGGAACACGGGTGGGGGTGTACGCCGCTCGCGGGGTCGTCCCCGCGTCGAATTCCGGACTCTAACCGTCCGTCACCGCGCGCGGACGGCCCGCCGGAAAACTTCCCTCGCGCGAGGGAACCGGTGATTCCTGTTACCGATCACCGGTGTCCCACGTGCCTCACCAGTCGCTGCGCGACGAGGAGCTCGACGTGAACTTCCGTACGACGTAGATCAGTCCGCCGACCAGGGCCACGAAGACCAGTGCCTTGAAGAGCAGTCCGATGACGAAGCCGACCACGGTCGCTATCAGTCCGCCGAACACGACCAGGGCGATGACCGGCACCGCGATCCACTTCACCCACCAGGGCAGTGTCGAGAAGATCTCTCCCATAGCTGTCGTCCTTACCTCTCCGCCCGTCGCTGGTGCCGGGTCCGTCGATGACCCGGGCTTGTGACGCCGGATCCTTCTGTTGTCCTGCCAGTTGTCCTGCAATCGATGCTAGGGCCGACAGGGGCCCCGGCGGGGGCCCGGCATCCCTTGTCCTCCCCTGATCGATCCCCTAGGGAACCCCGAGGCGCGGCCTCAGCTCTCGGGCGGAGAGAACACCACGAGGACCCGCAGATCCTCGCTGATGTGGTGGAACTTGTGGGCCACCCCCGCGGGCACGTACACGACGCTGCCGCGTGCCACCTGGGTGGTCTCCATGCCGACCGTGATCGCGGCCCGGCCGCTGACCACGAAGTACACCTCGTCCTGCTTGTGCGGCTGCTGCGGGTCCTGGCTGCCCGCGTCGAGCGCATAGAGGCCGACCGACATGTTCCGTTCGCGCAGAAACTGCAGGTAGGCACCGTCGTTGGCGGCGCGTTCCGCCTCCAGTTCGTCCAACCGGAATGCCTTCATGGCCCTTGTCGCCCTCGTCCCACTGCTCGTTTCCGATCTCGTCTGCCACGATCAGACACATGAAGAATTTCGTAGTCAAGACGATCGCCAACGCGGGCGCCCTGGCGGTCGCCGTCTGGCTGCTCGACAAGATCACCCTGACCGGTGACAGCACGGGCAAGAAGGTCTGGACCCTGCTCCTCGTCGCCCTGGTCTTCGGGGTGGTGAACTTCCTGGTCAAGCCGATTCTGCAGGTGCTGACCTTCCCGCTGTTCATCCTGACGCTGGGCCTGTTCACGCTGATCGTCAACGCACTGATGCTGCTGCTCACCTCGTGGCTGGCCGACAAGCTGGACCTGAGTTTCCACGTGGAGGGCTTCTGGACAGCCGTCCTGGGCGGTCTGATCATCTCCATCGTCTCCTGGGCGCTCAACGTCGTCCTGCCCGACGGGGACTGAGCACGCGATGACGTACCGCGTCTGTTTCGTCTGTACCGGCAACATCTGCCGTTCCCCGATGGCCGAGTCCGTCTTCCGCGCCCGCGTGGCGGAGGCCGGGCTCGGTGACCAGGTCGAGGTCGACAGCGCCGGCACCGGCGGCTGGCACGAGGGCGACGGTGCCGACCCGCGCACCGTCGCCGTGCTGGAGGAGCACGGCTACGAGGGCGGGCACACGGCCCGGCAGTTCCAGGCGTCCTGGTTCGCCCGCCACGACCTGGTCGTCGCCCTCGACGCCGGCCACCTCAGGGCCCTGCGCCGCCTCGCACCCACCCCGGAGGACGCGGCGAAGGTGCGCCTGCTCCGCTCGTACGACCCCGCCGCAGGCGACGACCTTGATGTACCGGACCCGTACTACGGGGGCCTGGACGGCTTCGAGGAGTGCCTTGAGATGGTGGAGGCGGCGAGCGAGGGCCTGCTCGCCGCGGTACGTGAGCAAGTGGAGGGACGGGCGGCATGAGTGATTCCGCTGCGGGAGCGCCGATACACGGCGGCGGTGACGGCACGCGCGCGGTGCGGGCGGGGCTGCCCGAGCCGGTCAGGCACGAGCCGACCCTGCCCGGGCCGGTGTTCGCCGCCCACTTCCATCTGCCGGGCGAGGCGACCGGACCGTACAAGTACGGCCGGGACGAGAACCCGACCTGGACGCATCTGGAGCGCGCCATCGGCGAGCTGGAGGCGCCCGGGCAGGACGACGTCGAGACGCTCGTCTTCGCCTCCGGGATGGCCGCCATCTCGTCGGTGCTCTTCTCCCAGCTGCGCGCCGGCGACACGGTCGTCCTGCCGAACGACGGCTACCAGGTACTGCCCCTGGTGCGCGAGCAGTTGGAGGCGTACGGCATCGAGGTGCGCACGGCGCCGACCGGCGACGACGCCCAGCTGGACGTGCTGGACGGCGCCAAGCTGCTGTGGATCGAGTCGCCCTCGAACCCCGGGCTGGACGTCTGCGACATCCGGCGGCTCGTCGAGGCGGCACACGCGCGTGGCGCCCTGGTCGCCGTCGACAACACCCTCGCCACGCCGCTGGGGCAGCGCCCGCTGGAACTCGGCGCCGACTTCGCCGTGGCCAGCGGCACCAAACAGCTCACCGGGCACGGCGACGTGCTCCTCGGGTACGTCGCCGGCCGCGACGCCGAGGCGATGACCGCCGTACGCCGCTGGCGCAAGGTCGTCGGCGCGATCCCGGGGCCCATGGAGGCCTGGCTCGCCCACCGTTCGATCGCCACTCTCCAGCTCCGCGTCGACCGGCAGTGCGCGACGGCCCTCACGGTCGCCGAGGCGCTGCGGGAGCGGCCCGAGGTGACCGGGCTGCGCTATCCGGGGCTGCCCGACGATCCCGCGCACAAGGTGGCCGCGCGGCAGATGCGCCGCTACGGGTGTGTGGTCTCCTTCACGCTGCCCACGCGCGCGCGTGCCGACGGTTTCCTGGACGCGCTGCGGCTCGTGGACGACGCGACGAGTTTCGGCGGGGTGCGGTCCACTGCCGAGCGGCGGGGGCGCTGGGGCGGGGACGCGGTGCCGGAGGGGTTCGTCCGGCTGTCGGTCGGTGCCGAGGATCCCGAGGATCTGGTGGCGGACGTGCTCCGTGCGCTGGACGAGTCGGCGCGGTGACCGGTTTACGGCGGTCCTGTCCACGGCCCTCTACGCACAACGGACGGTCCGAGCCTCCCCCCTCGTGGCTCGGACCGTCCCCGGTTCCGCGCGCGAAGAACCGCGCGACCAAGGCTAGTTGACTCTGTGTCAGTGTCCAATCACAGTAGCGACAGAGACCTATCGACTTATTTATAGTTGGGCCCTGCCCGGGGCCGGGAGTGGGGCAGGGAAAGGGGAGGGCGTGCCATGGATCTGGCCTTGCTGCGCACTTTTGTGACCGTGCACCGGGCCGGCTCCTTCACTCGGGCCGCCGCGCTGCTCGGCCTGTCGCAGCCGGCCGTGACCTCGCAGATCCGCACGCTGGAGCGGCAGTTGGGCCGCCCGCTGTTCCTGCGGCAGGCCCGCGGGGTGACGCCGACGAGTATCGGCGACGAACTCGCGCACAAGGCCGCCCCGCACCTCGACGCCCTCGTGGAGATCACGGAGACCGGCCTCGACGAGGACTCCTCCCTGCGCACCCTGCACCTCGCCGGTCCCCCGGAGTTCACCGCCGAGCGCGCGCTGCCCGCCCTCACCGAGCTGACCGGCGAGGACAGCCAGGGCTTCGCGCTGCGCACCTCGTTCGGGACCGCGGAGGAGACCCTGGAAGGGCTTGCCGCCGGGCATCACGATCTGGCCATCAGTACGGCCCGTCCCCGGGGCGCGCTGCTCACGGCGACTCCGCTCTGCGACGAGGAGCATGTCCTGGTCGCCGCCCCGCGCCGGGCCGAGCAGATCCCCGGCAAGCCGCGCCGGAAGAGCGCGCCCGCGCTGGAGAACGTCCCCGTGATCGAGGTGCACGAGTCGCTGCCCTTCGTCTCCCGCTACTGGGCCGCCGTCTTCGACTCCCGTCCGGCCACTCCGGGCACGGTCATCGTGCCCGATCTGCGGGCGGTCCTCGCCTGCGCCGTCGCGGGCGCGGGAATCGCGGTGCTGCCCCGCTATCTGTGCGCCGCCGCCCTGGAGCGCGGTGACGTCCTGGCCCTGCACGAGCCCGCGGTGCCGCCGCTGCGGACGTACTTCTTGGTGGTCCGCACCGGCACGTTGGCGATGCCACATATCGCCCGTGCGCACGACTGGCTGCTGCGGTCGGCGGCCGACTGGTGCTGACCAGGCCTTTTGTCGCGACTACTCGGGGAGCTCGGCCGGTGACGCCCTGCGATGTTTCACGTGGAACCAGCCGGGCCACATTTCTCCCATGACCGTCCGACCCGTGGTCAAGCGCACCGCCCGTGCCGTTCTGCTCGACGGTGACTACCTGATCCTGATCAAACGCACCAAGCCCGGCGTCGATCCCTACTGGGTGACCCCCGGTGGCGGAGTCGAGTCCGAGGACACGACCGTCGTCGAAGCCCTCCATCGCGAAGTGGACGAGGAACTCGGCGCCAAGATCACCGATGTGGTGCCCTGCTTCGTGGACACCGTCGAACACATCGGCAAGGACGCCGCCACGACCGGCGTGAAGGTGCAGCACTTCTTCGTCTGCCGCCTGGAGTCCATGGACACGTCCCTGCGCCATGGCCCCGAAGTGGACGAGCCCGCCGGGGAGTACGAGATCGTCCGGGTGCCGTTCACCCGGGTCGGGATCGCCTCCGTCCATCTCGTGCCGCTGTCGCTGCGGCACTACCTGGACGGGAACATCGAGGGCGTACGCGCGATGCACGCGCCGGACCTCGGCTGACCCCGGGCCTGCGTCAGTCCCCGGCGCCCCTTCAGTCCCCGGCGCCGACGAGTTCCTCCACCGAGTCGTGCCGTATGCGCTCCGCTGGGATCCCGACGCTCCTGAGCGCGTCCACTCCGCTGCGGATCATGCCGGGCGGCCCGGAGAGATAGGCGTCGTAGCCGCTCCACGGCCCGTACTGGCGGATGGCGTCGGGCAGTTGGAGATGCGCCTGCTGGTCGATGATCGCGCGGACCGTGAGCCACGGGTGGGTCTGCTGGAGCCTGAGCATCGTGTCGATGTCGTACAGGTCCTGGTCGGTGCGGGCGCCGTAGAACACCTCGACCGGACGCCGTTCGCCGTGTTCGGCGACGTCCTCGACCATCGCCCTGATGGGTGCGATGCCGGTGCCGCCGCCGAGGCAGAGCAGGCCGCTGTCGGTCGTGTGGTCGACGGTCATCGAGCCGGCCGGCGGGCCGAGGCGGAGGATGTCGCCGGGCCGGGAGCGGTGCACGAGCGCGTTGGAGACCCAGCCCGCCGGCACGGCCTTCACGTGGAACGTCAGCAGACCGTCGTGACGAGGCGCCGAGGCGAAGGAGTAGTGCCGCCAGATCCGCGGCCACCACGGCGTCTCCACGCTCGCGTACTGGCCGGCGAGAAAGGGATAGGGCTGGTTGGGGCGGACCGTGAGAACGGCGACGTCCCGGGTCCTGAGGTCGTGCGTGACGATCTCGGCGTACCACCAGGCCGGGGCGCGCAGTTCGTCCGCGGCGGCCGCGTCGATCATGACCTGCGAGATCGTCGTGTACGTCCGGACCCAGGCGGCCTCCATCTCCGGGTGCCAGACGGCGGACGCGTACTTGCTCAGCGCGCCGATGAGGCACTCGCCGACGGCCGGGTAGTGCTCGGGGCGGGTGCCGTACTTGCGGTGGCCCCGGCCGAGATTCTGCAGATAGTCGACGAGGACGGGGGTGTTGTCGACGTGCTCGGCCGCGGTGAGCAGCGCCTTGAGCAGCCGGTCCCGCTGGGTGTCCATCGCCGCCGGGAACAGCGACCGGAGGTCGGGGTGGCGGACGAAGAGCAGCGCGTAGAAGTACGAGGTGACCTTGTCGGCGACCGGCGCGACCTCCGCCATCGTCCGGCGGATGAGGACGGCGTCCGGCGAGGCCTGCTCCGCACGGGCCGGTACGGCCGTCTGCGGGGCGGCGGGGGCGGACTGCGGGGTGGCGGAGGTGGAGCGCTGGGCGGGGACGTACGGGTCGGCTGCGGGGGCCGGCGCCACCGGTCGCCCGGCGGGCTCCCGCCGCTGGCCCGGGTCGATGTCCGCGGTGGGCCTGCCCACCGGTCGCATCGCGGCGAGGCGGTTGCCCTCGGAGGCCTCGCGCTCACCGCCCTGGGGGGTCTCCGGCTGCGTGTGCGACGTGAACCAGCCGGCCCCGCCGCCGGCCGTGCCGTTGTCGCCCGACGTGGTGGTCGGAGCGTCCATGGTGTGCCTCGCCTCGAACATCTTTCGGTCGGTCTGCGCACCTCCTCGATCGGAAGATGCCTGCTTCCCCCGCAGACGGCTTGCTCTCCCCGTTTCCCCCAACGGCCAACACAGCCACATTCAAACCGTGTTCACATTCCGTACTGACTGGTAAGCCGAGAGTGTGACATTGGCCGCAGCGCTCTCCGCGCCCCTTGCTCCCGGCGAACCGGAGTCGACCATACCGGCCGTCACGTCGATCACAAGTCCGGCCTTCCCTCACCCTGATGGGAAGGGGCCGAAGCATCAATTCCTTCAATTACCGGGCGTGGCGCACCAATTCATAGGCTTCCCACAGATCCATGCCCATGTACGAGTGTGTCGCGAGACCGGACAGGTGGAGATCCGCATTGACCGCCACGGAAGTCGACACCGCACCGAACAGGTCCTTGTCCGAGAATGAGTCGCCATATGCGACGCAGTCGGCGGACGTCACTCCGAACTCCTCACACAGTCGCCTGGCGATCTCCACTTTCGCCGCGGCACTGAGCAACCCGACGGGATCCACGGGCTGGGTGAACGGCACGGCCGGGAACAGGGATCCATGCGCCGCGTGCGCACCCCAGCCGGTGAGCCGTTCCACGAAGAAGGACGGGGACAGGGAGACGACGGCGCAGTAGTCGCCCTCCTGCCGGATCGCCGCCCAGACCTCCCGGATCCGGTCCAGCCACGGCGCTTGTTCGAAGGCCGCCGCCACGTGGGCGTCGGTGAGATCCGTCCAGAGCTCACGCACGCTGGCCGCGTACTCCGGCGGACCGATGAGCCCCGCCGAGATCGCCTTGTCCAGAGCCACCGTCTCGGCTTCCAGCCCCAACTGCCGTGAGATCTCCACGGGCGCCGAGGTGCCGTACAGCAAGGTGCCGTCGAGATCGAAGAGATGAAGTCGCGCCATGGTCACCGAGACTAGTCCGGCGACTCTGCGGTTCTTCGGCGGCGGTGTTTCACGTGAAACACCGGCCGTTGTCGGCTCTGTGTACGGTCGCCCACGACATGGCCAAAACCTCGTGTCCCTGCCTGAGAAGAACCGGAAAGCGGTGGACGACGAGCCCACCCGTCAGACAGCCTGACCTGCGTGCCGACTCCTTCTCTCGCCGCTCTTCCGATCCGCCGTCTGACGCTTCGCGATCTCACCGCCTGCGCCGACTTGTCCGAGGACCGGGGGTGGCCGCGCGAGGAACACAAGTGGGGCTTCCTCCTCGCATCCGGGAAGGGTTACGGGATCGACGACCCCGACGGCGGTCTCGTCAGCGCCTGTGTCGTCACCGAGTACGGGACGCAGGACCGCCCCGGTCTGGGAGCCATCGGCATGGTGCTGGTCGCCGAACGGCATGCCCGTCAGGGCGTGGGACGCCGGCTGATGCGCCACCTCGTCTCGGCGATGGGCACCACCCCGCTGACCCTGCACGCGACCCCCTACGGCCGCCCGCTCTACGAGGAACTCGGCTTCAAGGCCATCGGCCGGGCGGAGATGCTTCTCGGGCACTTCACGCCCGGCGGACCGGAACCGAAGGTCGTCACGCGCGCGGCCACCGCGGAGGACCTCACCTCGATCCTCCGGCTGGACGAGGAGGTGTTCGGCCTGGACCGCACGCACATCCTCACCCGCCTCCCCGCCTTCGCGGACCAGTTGCGCGTCGCCGAGCGGGACGGCCGGCTCATCGGCTACGCGGCGGCCTGGCCCAACATGGAGACCCATGTCGTCGGCCCGCTGATCGCCCACGACACCGAGACCGCACAGGCGCTGCTCACCTCCCTCGCCGCCCGCACCGACCGCCCCCTGCGCACCGACATCGACGTACGCCACGAGGAGCTGCTGGCGTGGGTGAAGGAACGCGGTCTGGCCTCCGTCGCCGAGAACGCGGTCATGACCTACGGCATCGCGGAGCTCCCCGGCGACTGGACCAGGCGCTTCGCCCCGCTGACGGTGGCCGCCGGCTGAGCCGGACCGCGGGCCGCTGTGCATAGGCTGCGGGTATGGGAGATCTTGAGATACGGCCCGCCACGGCGGACGACGTGCCCGTGATCGTCGCGATGCTCGCCGACGACCCGCTCGGCGCCCAGCGTGAGTCTCCGGACGATCCAGCTCCGTACCTGGCCGCTTGGGAGCGCCTGGCGGCCGACCCGAACCAGCATCTGGTCGTCGCCGTTCGTGAGGACCGGGTCGTGGGCACGCTTCAGCTCACGGTCATCCCCGGTCTGTCACGCCGGGGCGCCACGAGGTCGATCATCGAGGGCGTCCGCATCCATGCCGATGAGCGCGGCAGCGGCCTGGGCACGCAGCTCATCGAGTGGGCGGTCGACGAATCCCGGCGCCGGAACTGCCAGTTGGTCCAGCTGACCTCCGACGTCACCCGCACCGACGCGCACCGCTTCTATGAGCGGCTCGGCTTCACGGCCTCGCACGTGGGCTTCAAGCTTCAGCTGTGAGGTTCGGCCGGGTGTCGTGTTTCCGCCGGTGTCGTCCCCTTCCGCCGAGTCCGGGAAGTCG
>NZ_JBSFLV010000209.1:0-13550 GCF_053599215.1 Streptomyces sp. NPDC001002
TAATCCCCACCGAAGTGGTTCATCGTTCGACTTGCATGTGTTAAGCACGCCGCCAGCGTTCGTCCTGAGCCAGGATCAAACTCTCCGTGAATGTTCTCCCGTAATCGGGATGACACCACGAGAGCGGAACAGCCAGGCGGAATAAGCCCGACCGTTCACAGCGTCCTCGCTGTGTTTTGTTCTTCAAAGGAACCACGCCCCAACCACAGAGTGGTCGGAGACGGGGTATCAACATATCTGGCGTTGACTTTTGGCACGCTGTTGAGTTCTCAAGGAACGGCCGCTTCCTTTGTACTCACCCGCAGAACATTCTCTGAGGCTTTCCTCCGGGCGCTTCCCTTCGGTCTTGCGTTTCCGACCCTATCAGACCCTTTCGGCGTCCGATTCCCCGTCAGAAGGGGTTGTCTTTCCGGCTGTTGGGCCGTTCCGACGAGTGAGACTTTAGCGGACTCCCGCCCCCGACGCTAATCGGGTGCTGCGCCCTTTCGAACGCGGATTCCTCATTTCGCGAATACGCACGCCAACAACACGACGACAGTCAGACCGACTGTTAGTCGACTAGTGGTTGATACTTGCGGAATGGCTGTCCGGGGACCGACCGGAGTCGGCGCTCACGTCGGACAACTCGGAGAACACTACGTACCGGATCTGGGTGTGTCAACTCGCGGTCGGACCGGGGCCCTCAGGCGTACTCTGAGGCCATGACTACGCGTACGTGCACCCAGCTCTGGTGGGCCGCCTGACGGCGGCCGTGCGCACGTATGCACTCAACGGCCGCCGCCTCGGCGGCCGTTCTCGTTTCTCCCTCCAGAGCTCCTGAGGGTCGGCCGCCGGGACGGCGGTCTCGATCAGGAGGTGGAGTGGAAATGACTCGGGTCTTCAGTGGGATCAAGCCGACCGGACACCTGACCCTGGGGAACTACCTGGGAGCAATGCGGCAGTGGGTCGACGTGGACCAGCACCGGTCGGACGCGTTGTTCTGCGTCGTCGATCTGCACGCGCTGACGGTCGACCACGATCCCGCGAGAGTGCGAAGGCTCAGTCGGCAGGCCGCGACGTTGTTGCTGGCGGCGGGACTTGATCCGCAGCTGTGCACGGTGTTCGTACAGAGTCATGTGGACGAGCACGCGCGGCTGTCGTACGTGCTGGAGTGTGTGGCGACCGACGGGGAGATGCGTCGGATGATCCAGTACAAGGAGAAGGCCGCGAAGGAGCGGGAGCGCGGTGGGAGTGTGCGGCTGTCGCTGCTCACCTATCCCGTGCTGATGGCGGCGGACATCCTGGCGTACGGGGCCGACGAGGTGCCGGTGGGGGACGACCAGACGCAGCATGTGGAGCTGACGCGGGATCTGGCGTTGCGGTTCAACCAGCGGTACGGGCATACGTTCGTGGTGCCGAAGGCGACCACTCCGCAGATCGCTGCTCGGGTGATGAACCTCCAGGAGCCGGCTTCGAAGATGGGGAAGTCGGAGGACTCCGGGGCGGGGATCGTCTATCTGCTCGACGAGCCGGACGTGGTGCGGAAGAAGGTCATGCGGGCCGTGACCGACAGCGGGCAGGACGTCGTCTACGACCGGGAGGAGCGGCCGGGAATCGCCAATCTGCTGGAGATCCTCGCGGCCTGCACAGGTGGGAACCCCGAGGCCTTGAGCGGTGTATATGAGTCGTACGGGTCCTTGAAGAAGGACACCGCAGACGCCGTGGTCGAGATCCTCAAGCCCGTACAGGAGAGGCACAAAGAGTTGTGCGCGGATCCGGGCTATGTGGAGGGGGTGCTGCGGGATGGTGCGGAGAAGGCTCGGGCCATGGCGCGGCCGACGGTTGATACGGCTTACCGGGCGATCGGGCTGCTGGAGCCCACATCGGAGCCGGTGACCGGGACAGTTGCTGAGCCGTCGGCGGAGCCGGTGCTGAACGCTGCCCGGTAGGCGCGTGGGCTGGTGGCGAGGCGTGATGCGAAGTGCTGGCGCATCGTGACCTCGCTGCCGAAGCCGGCGCGGCGGGCGACCTCGGGCATGGGGAGGTCGGTGCGTTCGAGGAGTTTCTGGGCTGCGGCGATGCGCTGGTCGAGGAGCCAGCGCAGCGGGGTCGTGCCGGTCTCCGCGGTGAAGTGACGGGCGAAGCTGCGCGGCGACATGCCGGCATGCGTGGCCAGGTCGGCGACCGTGAGCGGTTCGTCGAGGTGGCGCAGGGCGTGCTCGCGTACGGCGGCGAGGGTGTCGGCGTCTCGGTCCGTGCGCGGGGTCGGGTGCTCGATGAACTGCGCCTGGGTTCCGGTGCGGAAGGGGGCGGTGACCATCGACCGGGCGATGGTGGCCGCTGCCTCGGCACCGTGTGACCGGCGCACTAGGTGGAGGCAGAGGTCGATGCCGGCCGCTGTGCCGGCGGCGGTCCAGAGGTTGTCGTCCTCGATGAAGAGGGCGTCGGGGACAACGGTGACTTGGGGGTGGTCGGCACGCAGGAGGGCGACGAGGTTCCAGTGGGTGATCGCGCGGCGGCCGTCCAGGAGGCCGGCTTGGGCGAGGGTGAAGGCGCCTCCGCAGAGGGCGGCGATGGTGGTCCCGCGGGCGTGGGCGCGGCGCAGAGCGTCGAGGACGGGGGTCGGTGCGGGAGTGACGTGGTCGTCGAGGCCGGGGACGACGATCAGGTCGGCGCGGGAGAGCCAGGTCAGCGTGCGGTCGGGGAGGAGGGTGAGGCCGCCGCGCATGGGGACGGGTGTGGTGTCGGTGGCGACGCGGCGCAGGTCGAAGGCGGGGGCGCCGCGGTCGGTGCGGTCGGTGCCCCAGACCTCGGTGATGACGGAGACGTCGAAGGCGCGGATGCCGGCGAAGGCGACGAGCGCTACGCGGTACGGGACTGGAACGGAGGCTGAGGCTGGGGTCGAGGCCACAAGTGGCAGTAAATCATCGATCGCTGACTTCTGACCCTCTGGGACCCGCGTGCCCTCGGCAGCAGGATCGAGGGCATGGAGATCTCGGAGAACGCAGCGCTGGTGGTCGTGGACGTGCAGAAGGGCTTCGAGGAGGCCGACTTCTGGGGGGCCTCGGAACAACCCGGGGGCGGATGACAACATCGCGCGGCTGATCGACGTATGGCAGTCCTCGGGGCGGCCGGTCGTGTTCGTGCGGCACGACTCGTCGAAGCCCGGGTCGCCGTTGCGGCTCGGGTACGAGGGCAACGAGCTGAAGAAATACGTGGAGGAGAGGCGGGGGAAAGGGAGCGGGCCCGAGCTGTTCGTGACCAAGACCGTGAACTCGGCGTTCTTGGGGACGCCGGATCTGGGGGCCTGGTTGACGGAGGCGGGGATCTCGCAGTTCGTGCTGGTCGGGATCCAGACGAACATGTGCGTGGAGACGACGGCCCGGATGGGCGGGAATCTCGGGTACGACGTGGTGGTGCCCTACGACGCGACGTACACCTTCGACCTGGAGGGGCCGTTCGGCTGGCGGCGGACCGCGGACGAGGTGGGGCAGGCGGCGGCTGTGTCGCTGCACGGGGGTGGCTTCGCGCGCGTGGTCACCACGAAGGAGGTGGTGGACGCGGCGGCGGGGTGAACGGGCCGCCGCCGACTGAGTGTTGGGCCGGTGAGGGTCAGTCCTTCTTGCCGGAGGCCAACTCGCGGCTGCGGTCGCGGGCGGCTTCCAGGGCGGCGATGAGGGCGGCCCGTACGCCGTGGTTCTCGAGTTCGCGGATGGCGTTGATGGTGGTGCCGGCGGGAGAGGTGACGTTCTCGCGGAGTTTGACGGGGTGTTCGCCGCTGTCGCGGAGCATCACCGCGGCGCCGATCGCGGACTGGACGATGAGGTCGTGGGCCTTGTCGCGGGGCAGGCCGAGCAGGATGCCGGCGTCGGTCATGGCTTCGACCAGGTAGAAGAAGTAGGCCGGGCCGGAGCCGGAGAGTGCGGTGCAGGCGTCCTGCTGGGACTCGGGGACGCGCAGGGTCTTGCCGACGGCGCCGAAGATCTCCTCGGCGTGCGCGAGGTGGGCCTCGGTGGCGTGGCTGCCGGCGGAGATGACGGACATGGCCTCGTCGACGAGGGCGGGGGTGTTCGTCATGACGCGGACGACGGGGGTGCCCGTGGCTAGGCGCTCCTCGAAGAAGGAGGTGGGGATGCCCGCCGCGCCGCTGATGATCAGGCGGTCGGCGGGGACGTGCGGGGCGAGTTCGTCGAGGAGGTTGCCCATGTCCTGCGGCTTGACCGTGAGGATCAGGGTGTCGGCGGTCTTGGCGGCTTCCTGGTTGGTGACCGCGGTGACGCCGTGCCGGGCGCGCAGTTCCTCGGCGCGCTCGGGGCGGCGTGCGGTGACCAGGAGGTCGGCCGGCGTCCAGCCGCCGCGGATCATTCCGCTGAGCAGGGCTTCGCCGATCTTGCCGGTGCCGAGGACTGCGACTTTCTGGGTCATGGGTTCATCCTCGCACCGGCGGTGTGTGGGGTGAGGTGGCTGTCCGGCTGGCGGAACGCCGTCATGCCGTGCGCCTCCGGAGGGTTGCCGCGCCCAGGCACAGGACCAGCAGGGCGCAGCCCGCCACGATGAGGGCGTCGCGGATGAAGGTGGCGGTCATGTCGGTGTGTTTGAGGACTTCGTTCATGCCGTCGACGGCGTAGGACATGGGCAGGACGTCGGAGACGGCCTCCAGGGCGGGGTGCATGTTGGAGCGGGGGGTGAACAGGCCGCAGAGGAGGAGCTGGGGGAAGATCACGGCCGGCATGAACTGGACGGCCTGGAACTCCGAGGACGCGAAGGCCGAGACGAACAGGCCGAGGGCGGTGCCGAGCAGGGCGTCGAGCAGTGCGACCAGGAGCAGCAGCCAGGGGCTGCCGGTGACGTCGAGGCCCAGGAACCACACGGCGAGGCCGGTGGCCAGGGCGGACTGGACGATGGCGAGGGCGCCGAAGGCGAGGGCGTAGCCGGCGATCAGGTCGGCCTTGCCCAGGGGCATGGCGAGGAGGCGTTCGAGGGTGCCGGAGGTGCGTTCGCGCAGGGTGGCGATGGAGGTGACCAGGAACATCGTGATCAGCGGGAAGATGCCGAGGAGCGAGGCGCCGATGTTGTCGAAGGTGCGCGGGCTGCCGTCGAAGACGTAGCGCAGCAGGAACAGCATCACGCAGGGGATCAGGATCAGCATCGCGATGGTGCGCGGGTCGTGGCGGAGCTGGCGCAGGACGCGGGTCGCGGTGGCGAGGGTGCGGGCGGTGTTGAAGACGCCGGTGGGGGCGGGCTTCCGGGTCGCCGTGCCGGTGGGGGTCGGGGTCGTCGTACTCATCGGGTGTTCTCCTTCTGGCGCCCGTTCTCGTGAGCGTTTTCGCGTGCGGCTGCCGTGGCCTCGTCGACCAGGTGGAGGAAGGCCGCTTCGACGGTCTCGGTGCCGGTGTTGGTGCGCAGGGCCTCGGGGGTGTCGTCGGCGAGGATCTCGCCGGCGCGCATCAGCAGGAGGCGGTGGCAGCGTTCGGCCTCGTCCATGACGTGCGAGGAGATGAGGAGGGTGGCGCCGCGGTCGGCGGCGATGGCGTGGAAGAGGTTCCACAGGTCGCGGCGCAGGACGGGGTCGAGGCCGACGGTGGGTTCGTCGAGGACGAGGAGTTCGGGGGCGCCGAGGAGGGCGACGGCGAGGGAGACGCGGCTGCGCTGGCCGCCGGAGAGGTTGCCGGCGAGGGCGTCGGCGTGGCTGGTGAGGTCGACGTCGGTGAGGACGCGTTCGACGTCGTGATGGCGGTCGGCGGTGGTGCGGCCGGGGTCGAGGATCGCGGCGAAGTAGTCGAGGTTCTGACGGATCGTCAGGTCGTCGTAGACGGAGGGGGCTTGGGTGACGTAGCCGATGCGGGTGCGCAGGGTGGGGTGGCCCGCGGGGCGGCCGAGGACGTCGAGGGTGCCGGTGACCTTGGCCTGGGTGCCGACGATCGAGCGCATCAGGGTCGACTTGCCGCAGCCGGAGGGGCCGAGCAGGCCGGTGATCTGGCCGCGCGGGACGGTGAAGTCGAGGCTGTGCAGGACGGTGCGGGGGCCGCGGACGACGGTGAGGTTCTCGGCGTGGACGGCGGGTTCACGTCCGGTGCCGGCGGTACCGGGTGGCTCGGCGACGTAATTCATCATGTGATGAATAATGCTCTCGTGGAGCGATGTCGTCAAGCGGGTGCATCCGACGGCGCAGGCGCGCGTCGGCGTGATCGGAAGGGGGCGTTCCGGTACCCGCGCTTCCGCGTTCACGCGTCGGCAACACGAATCGGGTGCGCGGCCAACTCCCTTTCCCGACAATGGATTTCAGTGCGAGGTCATATGCCGCGCACGCAGGTTCGCCGTGCCCTCCCCCGGCTCGGCGCCCACGCATCTCCCGTTCGATCACCGGAGGTGCTCCCGTCATGCGCAAGCGCTGTGGCGTCGTACAGAAGGCCGATCTGTTCGCTTCCCTAGTCGTGTTCCTCGTCGCGCTGCCGCTGTGTGTGGGCGTGGCCATAGCCTCCGGAGTCCCGGCCGAGTTGGGCCTGGTCACCGGGATCGTCGGCGGGCTGGTCGCCGGGGCGCTGCCCGGCAGCAGCCTCCAGGTGAGCGGGCCCGCGGCGGGACTGACCGTTCTCGTGTACGAGGCCGTCGAGAGGTACGGCGTCGAGGCGCTCGGCGTGCTGGTGTTCGGGGCCGGTCTGGTGCAGTTGGGGCTCGGGGCGCTGCGGCTCGGGCGCTGGTTCCGGGCCGTGTCGATGGCCGTGGTGCAGGGGATGCTCGCCGGCATCGGGCTGGTGCTGATCGCCGGTCAGGTCTACGCGCTGGGCGACGCGGCGGCGCCCGGCGGCGGGCTCGGCAAGCTCGCCGGGCTGGTGTCGCTGCCGGGGCGGGTGGATCCGGTGGCGTTGTCAGTGGGGGGTGCCACCATTGCCGTATTGCTGCTGTGGCCGCGTTGGCGCAGGGGGGCGCGAGTGGTGCCTGCGCCGTTGGTCGCGGTGGCGGTGGTGTCGGCGGTGACCGGGGTGTTCGGCCTGGACGTGCGGCGGGTCGAGGTTCGGGGGCTGCTCGACGCGGTGCGGATTCCCGAGGCGGCGGACTTCGGGCGGCTTACGGAAGTGGGGGTGATCGGGACCGTCGTGGCGTTCGCGTTGATCGCGTCGGCGGAGTCGTTGTTCAGCGCGGCGGCCGTGGACCGGCTGCATCGGGGGCCGCGTACGGACTACGACCGGGAGTTGCTGGCGCAGGGTGCGGGGAACGCGGTGTGCGGGCTGCTGGGGGCGCTGCCGATGACCGCGGTGATCGTGCGGAGTGCGGCCAATGTTCAGGCGGGGGCTCGGACCAAGGCCTCGCGGTTGCTGCACGGGGTGTGGCTCTTGGTGTTCACGGTCTTCGTGCCGGGGGCGCTCGGGGTGATTCCGGTGGCGGCGCTGGCCGGGCTGCTCGTGCACGCCGGGTGCAAGCTCGTGCCGGTGCGGGAGGTGCGGGTGCTGTGGCGCGGGCATCGCGGTGAGGTGGTCGTGCTGGTGGTGACGGCGGGGGCGATCGTCGTCGGGAACCTGTTCGAGGGGGTGTTGGTGGGGCTGACGCTGGCGGTGGCCAAGACGGCCTGGGACGTCAGCCATGTGCACATCGAGACGGAGGACCGGGGGGACGCGGGGATCGTCGTACGGGTGCTCGGGCATGCCACGTTCCTGCGGCTGCCGAAGCTGCTGGACGCGCTCGACGCGCTGCCGGTGGACCGGGAGGTGCGGCTGGAGCTGGGCGGGCTGCGGCACCTGGACCATGCCTGCGCGGCGGCCCTGGAGGGGTGGGCCGCCGCGCGGGGTCAGGAACCGGTGGCCACGAGCAGTTCGACGACGTAGATCTCCTCGACGACCCCGCCCGGGAAGACCGTGAGCAGCTGCTCGCGCTCCTCGGCGAGGAAGACCTGCGTCCTCTCCTCGTCCTGCACCAGGAAGATCGAGTGGCTGCTGATGTTGGCGAGGTGGGTGTCGACGGGGACGTGCCGGCTCCAGCGCACGCGCCGGTGGGCGAAGTGGAGCCGGCCGGTGGGGTCGGCGAGCGCGGAGTGCATGCCGCTGCCGTTGCGGTCGACGACGCCGTCGGCGCCGAAGTGGCGGCGGACGCGTTCGGTCTGCGCGTCGATCCACGGGACGTCGAGGGCGGCCGTGTTCCACCACAGCGTCAGCGCGCCGCCCGGCCGCAGGACCCGCAGCGCCTCCGGGACCGAGCGGACGGGCTCGGTCCAGTGCCAGGCCTGCGCGTAGGTGATGAAGTCGGCGCTGGCGTCGGCGAGGGGCAGTTGGTTGCCGTTGCCCCGCACGATCGGGATACCGGGGTTGGTGTGCCGGAACTGCGCCGCCATGCCCTCCCCGGGCTCCACCGCGACCACCTCGGCGCCCCGTCCGTGCAGCAGCGCGGTCGCGATCCCCGTGCCGGCCCCGACGTCCACCACGCGGGCGCCTTCGAGGGGGCGGCCGGCGAGCTCCTCGATCGCGTCGAAGAGGGCGGGCGGGTAGGAGGGGCGGTTCGCGGCGTACTGGGCCGCGGCGGCGTTGAAGGAGTGGGCGCGGGTGGCGTGGAAGGAGGCGGTCATACGGCCATGGTGGACCCGTTGGGTAAAGGGGAGCGTGAGTTTTCGCGGGGAGGCTCGTGGGGAGGCCGAGGGGCTCGGTCCCCGGCACTTCCGGAGGGACTGCTTCCAGAGGCGCCGATCCCGGCGGAGCCACTCGCGGCGGCACTACCTCCAGAGGCGCCGATCCCGGCGGAGCCACCTGCGGTGCTACTTCCGGCGGCGCTTCTTCGACGGGTTGCCCGTGCGGCGGGTGGTGCGCTTCTCGTACTCCTTGCGGGCCGTCTCGTACTCCTCGCGGTGGAGTCTCTCGCCGGGGGCCTCGGTCAGGGAGCGGAAGAAGTACGCGGCGAGGGAGCCGACGAAGCCGATGGTCAGGAGGCCGCGGAGGGAGGCCTGGCGGTCGGGGTCGGGGCGCTTGGCGAAGGACTCCCAGGTGTGCCGGAAGGCGAGCGCACTGCAGATGGCGAACATCGCGACGACCAGGACGGTGACGAAGGAGCCGGTGTCGGCGAGCTGGAGGCCCTCGTAGGCGAAGCGCAGGACGAGGCAGGAGGCGACCGCGGCGGCGAGGGAGCCGACGGCGGCGCCGACGCGGCGCAGGGCGTAGCCGTTGTCGTGGTCCACCCAGGTGGTCCCGAAGAAGCGGAGGGGTTCGGGGCGGGGCCCCGTGGGGGAGCCCGCCGTGTCCTGGGTGCCGTTTTCGTCGCTCACGGGACGATTATGGCGCCCGGGGCGGGGCGGGCTCCCGGCCGGGATCAGTCGCAGCGGTCGGCGACGTAGCCGTCGCTGCCGGTGAGGATGTAGGCGTCGGAGACGTACTCGCCGTTGCTGATGTTGTCCCAGATGTTGCTCGTGCCGTACGGGCCCGTCACCCGCGTGCCCGGCGTCTGGCAGTAGATCGGCACCTTGGCGCCCGCGTTCAGGACCCGGACGATGCTGTAGCTCGTGCCGGGGCCGCTGCGGACGTTGAGCCGGACACCCGGCGCGACCGAGTAGTAGCGGACGGTCGCGGCGGCCGCCACGGCCTGGGCGCCCTCGGCGCTCCCGGCCTCCTCCGTGCGGTCAATGGACATGAAAAACCTCCCCCGTTGGACCCCATGACTGCCATGAGGCCCCATTGATTCCCCTAAAACACGCCATGAAACACATGTACACAACTCGCACACGCACGCCAGCAAGCCGCCTCTGTCCCGAACGCCTCATCGACTAGGCTCCGAGCGTCGCGCGCGGACGAACAGCACGGGAGTGGTCCCCATGGCGCCACAGGGCAACACCGGAGCGGGCGCGGAAGCGGAACTTCCCGAGTACGCCGGTCACTACCGCCTGGAGTCATGCCTCGGCTCGGGCGGCATGGGGGTCGTGCATCTGGCGCGCAGCACCTCCGGGATGAAGCTCGCGGTGAAGGTCGTGCATGCCGACTTCGCCAAGGACCCCGAGTTCAGGGGCCGTTTCCGGCAGGAGGTGGCCGCCGCACGGCGGGTCAGCGGCGCGTTCACGGCGTCCGTCGTGGACGCCGATCCGGAGGCCGAACGGCCTTGGATGGCCACGCTGTTCATCCCCGGTCCGACCCTCGCCGAACAGGTGAAGCGGAACGGGCCCATGCCCCCTGCCGAGTTGCGCCGGCTGATGGCCGGACTGGCCGAGGCGCTGCGGGACATCCACCGGGTCGGGGTGGTGCACCGCGATCTCAAGCCGAGCAATGTGCTGCTCGCCGAGGACGGGCCCAAGGTCATCGACTTCGGCATTTCTCGGCCAAAGGACAGCGAACTGCGCACCGAGACGGGCAAGTTGATCGGCACCCCGCCGTTCATGGCGCCCGAGCAGTTCCGGCGCCCGCGCGAAGTGGGCCCCGCCGCCGACATCTTCGCGCTCGGGTCGGTGCTGGTGCACGCGGCGACCGGGCGAGGCCCGTTCGACTCGGACAGCCCCTACGTCGTCGCGTACCAAGTCGTCCACGACGAGCCGGACCTGAGCGGCGTACCGGAGAATCTCGCGCCGCTCGTGCTGCGGTGTCTGGCCAAGGAGCCCGAAGACCGGCCCACGCCCGACGAGTTGATGCGGGAACTGCGCTCGGTGGCGGCCTCCTACGACACGCAGGCCTTCATACCGTCACAGCGGACGAAGCGCGAAGCCGCGCCCGAGTCGGCCCCGGAGCCGGATCCGGAACAACCGCCCGGAGGACGCCGGCGACGCAAGGCCGTCCTCGCGGCCGGTGTGGTCGGCCTCGCCCTTGTCGTGTGCGGCGCGCTGGCCGCCGTACAGCTGCTCGGGAACCATGGCGCGACGGCCGAGGAGAGTGCTCCGCCCAAGTCGTCGGCGTCGGGGGCGACTTCGGGGGCCGGGTTCCGGGCCTGGGCCTCGGACGCGGCGGCCGGGAAGTCGGGGACGCCCCAATGCTCCTACGGGACCGATCAGTTGATCTGTGCGCGGTCCGGTTCGGTCTTCGCGCTCGATCCCGCCGACGGCCATCTGCTGTGGAAGCACTCCGTGGCCGCGTCGCAGCGGAGCGGGCCGCCCGTGCTCGCGGGCGGGCTCGTCCAGCCGTTGCTGGACCAGGGCCCGCGGCTCGAAGGGCTCGACCCGGCCTCGGGGAAGGCGAGTTGGCAGCGGACGATGCCCGCGCACACCTCCCTGCGTGCCGTCGGCGGGATGCTCCTGCTCACCCACGCCGACGGCATGGTCACCGGCGTGGACGGCGCGACGGGCGAGACGAAGTGGGAGCACCGGATCGCGGGCCAGAGCCGGCCGTACTTCGGCTCGTTCACCGGTGACGCGCTGGCGTACGCGACCAGCCCGTCCGCGGACGGGTCGAGCACCCGGGTCACCGCCGTCGACCCGGCCACGGGAGCCGTGCGCTGGGACGCGAGCCTGAAGGGGAACCTGGAGGCCGTCGGCGCCCAGGACGGGTCGGTCTTCCTGCTCGCCTCCGACCCGGTCTACGGCGACACGGATGCGGTCGTCCGCTACAGCCCGGCCGACCGGTCCACGCGCCGGGTGGCCCTCCCCGTCGCGCGCCCCGACGCCCGGGCGGGCGTGCACGGGAACGTCGTCTATCTCCTGGCCGCCGACGGCGCGTTGGACGCCGTCGGCATGGAGGCGGGCAAGCGGCTGTGGCATCTGGAGACCTCGGTGAGCCGGGGCTCGGAGCCGGTCGCCGACGACGAGCACGTATATCTCGCGGCGGGCGACGGGCGGTTGCTCGCCGTCGACGCCGGCACGGGGCGGCTCGTCGGGCAGACCCCGGCGCGGCCGGGCGCGAACTCGGGGCAGGTCGCCGGGACGGTCCCCCGGCCCGTCCTCGCCGGCAATCGCGTGTACGCCACCGCCCCCGACGGCACCGTCTTCGCGGTGAACTCCCGTGAACCGGCGGCCTGGTAGCCCGTACGGACAGACGTAGGGGGCCGCCCCGGAAGGGACGGCCCCTGAGAAGCGGACGGAAACCTCAGCCCGACTTCGACACTCAGCCCAGCTTCAATACTTGGCCCAGCTTCAATACTTGGCTCAGCCCAGCTTGGAAACGTCCCGCACCGCGCCCCGGTCCGCGCTGGTCGCCATCGCCGCGTAGGCCCGCAGCGCCGCCGAGACCTTGCGCTCGCGGTTCTTCGGGGCGTACACGCCGCCCAACTCCTGCTCGCGCCGGGCGAGTTCGGAGTCGTCGACGAGGAGCTCGATCGAGCGGTTGGGGATGTCGATGCGGATGCGGTCGCCGTCCTCGACGAACGCGATCGTGCCGCCGGACGCCGCCTCGGGGGACGCGTGGCCGATCGACAGACCCGAAGTGCCGCCGGAGAAGCGGCCGTCGGTGATCAGGGCGCAGGTCTTGCCGAGGCCGCGGCCCTTGAGGAAGGAGGTCGGGTAGAGCATCTCCTGCATACCGGGGCCGCCCTTGGGGCCCTCGTAGCGGATGACCACGACGTCGCCGTCCTTGATCTGTTTGTTCAGGATCTTCTCGACGGCCTCCTCCTGCGACTCGCAGACGACCGCGGGACCTTCGAAGGTCCAGATGGACTCGTCGACGCCGGCCGTCTTCACCACGCAGCCGTCGACGGCGAGGTTGCCCTTGAGGACCGCGAGGCCGCCGTCCTTGGAGTACGCGTGCTCGGCGCTGCGGATGCAGCCCTCCGCCGCGTCCTCGTCCAGCTCCTCCCAGCGCTCCGACTGCGAGAAGGCCTCGGCGCTGCGGACGCAGCCGGGAGCCGCGTGCCAGAGCTCGATCGCCTCCGGGGAGGGCGAACCGCCGCGCACGTCCCACGTCTTGAGCCAGTCCGCGAGGGAGGGGCTGTGGACGGAGTGGACGTCCTCGTTCAGCAGGCCCGCGCGGTGCAGCTCGCCCAGCAGGGCGGGGATGCCGCCGGCGCGGTGCACGTCCTCCATGTAGTACGTACGGCTCTTCGCGACGTTCGGCGCGACCTTCGCGAGGCACGGGACCCGGCGGGAGACCTCGTTGATCTCCTCCAGGCCGAACGCGACGCCCGCCTCCTGCGCCGCGGCGAGCAGGTGCAGGATCGTGTTGGTGGAGCCGCCCATCGCGATGTCGAGGGCCATGGCGTTCTCGAAGGCCGCGAAGGTGGCCACGTTGCGCGGCAGGACCGTCTCGTCGTCCTGCTCGTAGTAGCGGCGGGTGATGTCCATCACCGTGCGGGCCGCGTCCTGGTACAGGCCCTTGCGGGCGGTGTGCGTGGCGAGGACCGAGCCGTTGCCCGGGAGGGACAGGCCGATCGCCTCGGTCAGGCAGTTCATCGAGTTGGCGGTGAACATGCCGGAGCAGGAACCGCACGTCGGACAGGCGTTCTCCTCGATGCGGAGGACGTCCGCGTCGGACACGTTCTCGTTGGCCGCGTCGACCATCGCGTCGATCAGGTCGAGGGTGCGGACCGTGCCGTCGACCAGCGTGGCGCGGCCGGCCTCCATGGGCCCGCCGGAGACGAAGACCGTCGGGATGTTCAGGCGCAGGGCGGCCATGAGCACATCCACCGCGTGGACGTGTTCGCGCCCGGTCTTTCCTTCTTCTTCGACGCGCACCTCGACTTCTTCG
>NZ_JBSFLV010000210.1:0-13469 GCF_053599215.1 Streptomyces sp. NPDC001002
TCGACGGACGGGCGGGTGCCCGGCACCTACCAGCCCACCTTCCTCTACGAGTCCCTGTGGTGCGTCGGCGTCGCCTTCCTGGTCATCTGGGCCGACCGGCGCTTCAAGCTCGGCCACGGACGGGCGTTCGCGCTGTACGTCGCCTCGTACTGCGTCGGCCGGGCGTGGATCGAGTACCTGCGCGTCGACGACGCCCACCACATCCTGGGCCTGCGGCTGAACGACTGGACCGCGATGGTCGTCTTCCTGCTGGCGGTCACGTACTTCGTGATCTCGGCGAAGAAGCGGCCCGGGCGCGAGGAGGTCGTCGAGCCGGGTGCCGCGGAGGACGGCGAGACCGAAGCCGACGGCGACGGGGACGAGAAGGCGGATGTCTCCGCCAAGGCCGACACCAAGGCCGACACCAAGGCCGACGCCGGCGCCGGTGACAAGGAGGCGTCCTCGGAGGCGAAGGAAGCCGCCGAGGACGACACCACCGACGAGAAGGCCGCGGCCGACGAAGGTGTGAAGGACGAGGCCGAGGCCGAGTCGGCCAAGAAGGGCTGACCGGCCGGCTCTTTCGGGTACTAGCGGCGGCGGGCGAGTGACAGGGTGCGGTGCGCCGCTGTCACCACCGCCGCGTCGATGAACCTCCCGTCCGGCAGCGCCTGGGCGCCCTGTTCTCTCGTCGCCGCCTTCACGACGGTTTCCGCCTCCTCGATCTCCCGTTCCGTGGGCAGATAGGCCCGCTCGATGATCGGGAGTTGACGGGGATGGATGGCGGCCCGGCCCAGGAAACCCAGGGTGCGGCCGTGCGCGCAGGACGCGGCCAGGCCCTCCAGGTCACGGATGTCCGGGTGGACCGACTGGGGTGGCGGGGGCAGGGCGGCCGCCCGTGCGGCCACCACGACCCGGGACCGGCACCAGTCCAGGCCCGCGTCCTCGCGTACGCCCAGGTCGGCCCGTAGATCCGCCTCGCCCAGCGCGATACCGCGCAACGCGGGGTGGGCGGTGGCGATGGCGTGGGCGTGTTCGATGCCGAGGGCCGATTCCAGGAGGGCGTGGAGAGCGGGCGCGTCTCCGGTGGCGGGGGCCGTGGCCTCCGCGATGACGATCACCTGGGCTGCGGACGTCACCTTCGGGAGGCGGAGACCGGAGAGGCCGGGGAGAGCGGCCAGTGCGGCGAGGTCCTGGGTCGCGAGCGGGCCGTCGAGGGCGTTCACGCGGACGTGGACGGGGACCGGCTGCGGCTCGGTGAGGAGTTCGGCGGTGGCCGCGCGGGCGTACTCCTTGCGGTCCGGGGCGACCGCGTCCTCCAGGTCGACCACCACCACGTCGGCGCCGGACGCGAGCGCCTTGGCCACCACGTGCGGGCGGTCGCCGGGGGCGTAGAGCCAGGTCAGCGGGGTCGTGGGCAGGGGGGTCGTGCTCGTCGCGGTTGTGTTCATCGGCGTTGCGTTCATCGGGGTTGTGTTCATACGGCGCCCGCCGTGCGCAGGGCGGTCAGTTCGGCCGGGGTCAGGCCCAGGTCGGTGAGGACCTCGTCGGTGTCCGCGCCGTGCGGGCGGCCCGCCCAGCGGATCGCGCCGGGGGTGGCGGAGAGGCGGAAGAGGACGTTCTGCATGCGCAGGGTGCCCAGTTCGGGGTCCTCGACGGTGGTGATCGTGTCGAGGGCCGCGTACTGCGGGTCCGTCATCACATCCCGTACGTCCTGGATCGGGGCGACCGCCGCCTCCGCCTTCTCGAAGGCCGCGAGCACCTCGTCGCGGGGGCGTTGTGCGATCCAGCCGCCGACGGCCTCGTCGAGCAGGTCGGCGTGGCGGGCCCGTCCCTCGCCCGTCGCGAACCACGGTTCGTCGATCAGCTCCGGGCGTCCCACGAGGCGCAGCACGCGCTCGGCGATCGACTGGGCGGAGGTCGACACGGCGACCCAACTGCCGTCGACGGTGCGGTAGGTGCCGCGCGGAGCGTTGTTGACGGACCGGTTGCCGGTGCGGGGCTGGACGTGGCCGAGCTGGTCGTACCAGAGGGGCTGCGGGCCGAGCACGGTGAGGATCGGCTCGATGATCGCCATGTCGACGACCTGGCCCTCGCCGGTGCGGTCGCGGGCGGCGAGCGCGGTCATCACGGCGTACGCCGTCGCCAGACCGGCGATCGAGTCGGCGAGGCCGAACGGCGGGAGGGTCGGGGGCGCGTCCGGTTCGCCGGTGATCGCGGCGAAGCCGCTGAGCGCCTCGGCGAGGGTGCCGAAGCCGGGGCGGTGGGCGTAGGGACCGAACTGACCGAAGCCGGTGACCCGGGCGAGGACCAACCCCGGGTTGGCGGCGGAGAGTTCGGCCCAGCCGAGGTCCCACTTCTCCAGAGTTCCCGGGCGGAAGTTCTCGATGATCACGTCGGCGGTGGCGGCGAGGCGCAGGAGCGTGTCCCGGCCGCCGGGCTTCGACAGGTCCAGGGTGATCGTGCGCTTGTTGCGGCCCAGCAGCTTCCACCACAGGCCGACGCCGTCCTTGGACGGGCCGTGGCCGCGGGAGGGGTCGGGTTTCGTCGGGTGCTCGATCTTGACGACCTCGGCACCGAAGTCGCCGAGCAGGGTGGCGGCGAGGGGGCCGGCGAAGAGGGTGGCGAGGTCGAGGACACGCAGGCCGGTCAGTGGGGGAGGGGTAGGTCCGGTGGGGGTGGTCGTGGTGGTGGTCGTGGTGGTGGGCGTGGTCTTGGTGGGCTCGGGGTTCATGAGGCGTACTCCGTCTCGATCTCGGAGCGGTACGGCATCGACGCCGACGCGCCCGGGCGCTGTACCGACAACGCGGCTGCCGCCGCTGCCCACTTGAGTGCCTCCCGGATCGGGCGCTCCTCGGCGAGGGCCACCGCGAGGGCGCCTACGAAGGTGTCGCCGGCGCCGGTCGAGTCGACGGCGGTCGCCTCGGGGGCGGGGACGGGGAGGGGTTCGGCGCCCCGGGCGACGTAGAGGCTGCCCGCTGGGCCGAGGGTGACGACGGCCGTCGGCACGCTGTCGAGCAGGGCGGTGGCCGCGGCGATGGGGTCGGCGAGGCCGGTGAGGGTGGTCGCCTCGTGCTCGTTGGGGACCAACAGGTCGACGGCGGCGAGGAGTTCGGGTGGGAGGGGTTGTGCGGGGGCGGGGGTGAGGATCGTGCGGACACCGTGGGCGCGGGCTGCCTGCGCGCCCGCGATCACCGCCGCGAGCGGGATCTCCAACTGGAGGAGCAGGGCGTCGGCGGAGGCGATGAGGGCCTCGTCGCCGGGGGCGAGGTGGTCGACGGTGCCGTTGGCGCCGGGGATCACCACGATCGCGTTGCCGCCTTCGTCGTCCACGACGATGTGGGCGGTGCCGGAGGGGGTGTCGATCGTGCGCAGGAGGTCGGTGTCCACGCCGGAGTGCTCCAGGGCGGCGCGGAGTTGGGGGCCGTACGCGTCGTTGCCGACGGCGCCGATCATCGTGACGGTGGCGCCGGCGCGGGCGGCGGCGATCGCCTGGTTGGCGCCCTTGCCGCCGGGGATCGTACGGAACTCCCGTCCCGTCACGGTCTCTCCGCGCTGCGGGGCCTTGTCGACGTAGGCGACGAGGTCCATGTTCGTGCTGCCCAGCACGACGATGTGGGTCATGGGCGGGAAGCCTCCCGGTGGGTGAGGTGGGCCAGGGTGTCGAAGCCGATGCCGTCGAAGTCGCCGACGGAGGTGGCGAGTCGGTTCTTCAGCGGGGCCGTCCAGTGGTCGGGGAGGGCGGTGGGGTCCCCGGCGAGGAGTCCGGCGATGCTGCCCGCGGTGGCGCCGTTGGAGTCGGTGTCCCAACCGCCGCCGACCGCGCGGGAGATGGAGCCGGTGAAGTCGCCGTTCGCGTGGGTGAGGGCGGCGGTGATCAGGGCGGTGTTGGGGATGGCGTGGACCCAGTGGTGGGTGGGGGCGTAGGTGGCGTGGAGTTCGTCGACGACGGTGTCGAAGTCCTCGTGTTTCCGGGCGAGTTGGATCGCGTGGTGGATGGCTTCGGCGAGGCGGGAGCGGGGTGGGATCACCGTGAGGCCGGTGCGGAGGCAGGTGTGGATGTCGTGGGTGCCGGTGGTGGCCTGGGCGATGGTGGCCGCGATGAACATCGCCGCGTATACGCCGTTGGCGGTGTGGGTGAGGGTGGCGTCGCGGTGGGCCTGTTCGGCTGCGGTGGCGGGGGCGGCGGGGTTGGTCCAGCCGTGGACGTCGGCGCGGATGAGGGCGCCGATCCATTCTCGGAAGGGGTTGCGGTGGCGGGCGGTGTGTGGGGGTTCGATGCCGGTGAGGAGGTTGCGGTAGGCGATTCGCTCGGCGGTGAAGGTGCGGCCGGCTGGGAGGTCGTCGAGCCAGAGGGTGGCAAGGTCGGTGGGGGTGAAGTTTCTGCCGTGGCGTTGTAGCAACAGGAGGTTCAGGAGGGGGTAGTTGAGGTCGTCGTCCTCTGGCATGCCGTCGATGTTTTCGGCGAGGGAGGTGGGGGCGGAGCGGCGGTTCCAGGGGTGGGTGGAGAGGAGTTCGGTGGGGACGCCCTTTGCTGTGAAGTAGGTGTTCAGGGGCCAGTTGTTGGTGGATTTGGCTAGTTGGCGGATGGCTGGGAGAGGGAGTTTCTCGACTGGTTTGCCCAGGAGGCAGCCGATTGCTCTTCCTAGCCAGGCTGCTTCCAGGCTTGCCTGGGTGGGGGGTGCTGTGGGGGTGGGGACGCTCGCCCGCGCTGACGGGGTGCCGCCTGCGCCCACCCGTGCCGCCCCAGCGGCACGACTGCCCGCAGCTGGGGCGAGGTGGGGGTGGGTGGCCGGGGAGGGCCAGTTGGGGCAGCTGGCCCTGATCTTTGCCAGGTCGGTGGGTTCGGCGTCCGCCAACTTGCTTGGTAGGTCTGCCAGTTCGTCCAGTAGGTCTTCTGCCAGTAGGCGTAGGTAGGGGGAGGCTGGATTGGGGGACGCGCCTGCTCTTTGGGGGGCCTCGTGGCCGCCTGCCGCTCGCCAGCGGGATGTGATTGTTGAGGGTTCTCGGCCGTCCAGGGTTGCCTGGTGGAGTTCGTGGCCGATGAGGTCTTCTGGCTGGACCCAGGTCAGTCGGAGCATCTGGGGCCTGCGATCTGCGTGAACGCGGCCTCGTGGGCTCGGCGTTGGCGGACGTCTCGTTCGAAGATCTCGTTGGTTACGGCGGTGAGGGTGGTCGCCGGTTCCCAGAGGTCCAGGCGGCTGGCCTCGGCTACCGTCTTCGACCAGTCCTGGGGGACCGGTGAGCCGAGGGCGCCGGTCATCGCGCCTGCCATCGTCGCGATCGAATCGCAGTCCCGGCCGTAGTTCACCGAACCCAGCACCGCGTGGCGGAAGTCGCCGCCGGAGACCACCAACATGCCCAGGGCGATGGGGAGTTCCTCGATCGACCGGGTGCGGGAGGGGCGGCGGGCGTCCAGGGAGGGGGAGCGGTAGTCGGGGCCCACCGTGTCGTACGGCTCCACTGCCTTCCGTAGGGGGACCAGCGCCGACTCGAAGTCCGAGTAGCGGGACGCCACTTCGCAGACCTGCTCGATGGCTGTGCGGGTGCCGTCCTTCGCCACGGTGAGGCACGCGGTCACCACCGAGTCGGGGGTCGCGCCCGGTACGCAGGCCGCGGCCACCGCCGCCGCGAAGACCGCCGCCGCCTCGCGGCCGTACGAGGATTGGTGGGGCGCCGCGATGTCCAGGGCTTCGGTGTATGCGCCCGCAGGGTTTGCCGCGTTGACCAGGCCTACCGGGGCCATGTACATCGCGGCACCGCAGTTGACGATGTTGCCTACGCCTGCCTCGCGTGGGTCCACGTGGCCGTAGTGGAGGCGGGCCACCAGCCACTTCTCCGCCAGGAAGATGCGGTGGAGGGGGAGCGCCTCGGACTCCAACTCCGGGATCCAGCGCGGGTTCGTCATCAGGTCGGGGATCAGGTGGTCGGCGATCGCGTACGCGTCCAAGTGGTCGCGGACCGTCGCGTACACGCGGATCAGCGCGTGCGTCATCAAGGTGTCGTCGGTGACGTGGCCGTCGCCCTTGTGGTACGGCGCGATCGGGCGGGCCGTGCGCCAGTCGTCGCCGTTCCAGGGGCCGACGATGCCGTGGACGCGGCCGCTGTGGCGTTCGAGGATCTGGTCGGGGGAGTAGCCCTCGACCGGGCCGCCGAGGGCGTCGCCGACTGCCGCGCCCACGAGGGCTCCGGTGATGCGGTCCTCAAGGGTGGTTTCTTGTTGTGTGGGTTGTTTGAGAGGCATGCACCGAATCATCCACCTGGCGGGGCCGGTTGTGCGGCTTCCAGGAGTCCGGCGAGTTCCACCAGGTCGGTGCCCGTGAGGCGGGGGAGTGCGCAGCCGGAGAGGGTGCGGCAGGCGTCCCGCCAGGTGGTGGGGATGGCGTCGCCGCCGCTGAGTGCGCCGGTGAGGGCGCCGACCAGGGCGGGCGCGGAGTCGGCAACGCGGGAGAGGCATGCCGCGGCGGGGACTGCCTCGGCGATACGGCCCTGTGCGGCGGTTGCCAGGGCGAGGGCGACCGGGACGGTTTCGGCGGCGGCGATTCCGTAGCTGTAGACGTGGTCGACGATTTGGTGTTCCAGGAGGGGGATGAGGGCGAAGGCGGATTCGGTGGTCGCCGTTAGGTGGAGGGCGTGGCGGGCGTTTCTGCCGATCTCTGTGGATTCGGGGAGTTCGGTGAGGGCTGCGGATACGCAGGTGTGTACGTCTGCTCCGGTCAGGGCCAGGGATACGGCCGCGGCCATGGCTCTGGCTCCGTGTACGCCGTCGCCGTCCTGGGTGTAGCGGGCGTCGAACTCGGCGAGGGCGGCGGCGCGTTCGGGGTCGCCGGGGTGGGCTACCGCGAGGACGCAGGCTCTTACGCAGGCCGCGTCGTCGAAGTAGTGGGGGTTGTCGTGGCCTGTGGCGGGTGGGCGTAGGCCGGCTGCGAGGTTTCCTAGGCCGGCTCTTACTGAGATGCGGGCGCGGAGGGGGAGTACGGCGGATTCCACTTCCGGGGCGCGGTTTGCTGCGGCGGCTACTTCTGCGGCCAGGGCGTTCCAGGTGAGGTCGATGGCTGCTCTTGTGCGGCGGTCTCTTGAGAGGTCGCCGAGGGCGGTGTCGTCGCCGGCCTTCAGTAGGGCTTCTGCGGCGAAGGCTGCCCATTCTGCGTCGTCGGAGGGGCCGAGTTTCAGGGGTTCGGGGGGTTGGTTCAGGGCGATGGGGACGGGGAGGGTGGTGGTCGCGTTCTGTTCGGCGAAGGTGTCCAACTCTCGGGTGAGGCGGCGGGTCCAGTCGGGCATGCGGGTTGCTCGATGTCTGGCTGCGGGCCATCCGGCGGCGTCGCCTGCGGCCAGGCCCAGCAGGAGGCCGAGGGTTGTTGCTTTGCGGGCCTCGGCTTCGCCTTCGGCCCGGATGTTCCCACCCGCACCACCCGTACAACTTTCGTTGTCGGGTGCGGGTGGCCCCTGTGGGGCGCCCCCGCCGTCGGCGACCTCCAGTCCGATCGGCTTCGCCGTGGACGTCGGCTCGACGGTGGTCGGAGTGGGCCCGGACGTCGAGTCGCCATGGGTCGGAGTGGGCGCGGACGTCCAGTCGTCGGGAGGCGGAGTGGTCGTGGGCGCGGGAGCGGCGGGAGGCGGAGTGGTCGTGGGCGCGGGAGCGGCGGGGGGCGGACTGATCGTGGACGTCGAGTCGGCGGTGGTCGGCGTGATCGTGGGCGTCGGCTCACCGGTGGTCGGCGTGATCGTGGACGTCGGCTCACCGACGGTCGGCGTGATCGTGGGTGTCGCCTCGTCAGTAGGCGGCGTGACCGCAGACGTGCCCGTGCCCTCGGCCCATGGTCCCGGGGGTCTCATCGTGTTGCCCCCGAGCCCTCGGTCGTCGGGTGAGCGGTCTCGTAGGGCCTGGGTGTCATGGCCCGGGTCAGCAAGTCCGCCACCTCCAGTACGTGGTGGCCCGCCATCGCCGGTAGGCAGCTTCCCCTCGCCGGGCCGATACCCGTCGCCCATTCCTCCGGGATCGATGACACTCCCCGTGTCGCTCCCGCCAGCGACCCCGCCACCGCCGCCGTCGTGTCCGCGTCTCGGCCCATGTTGACCGCCGTGAGGACCGCTTCCGTGAAGTCGCCGTCCGCTGCCGCGTACGCGCCGAAGGCCAGGGCGACCGCCTCGGGGGCGAGGTCGGTCCAGGGGTAGCCGCCGATGACGACCGCGGAGCGGACCGCGCGTTCGCCTCGGTGGGCGACCGCCACCGCTCGGCGCAGGGAGCGGGCCGTCCAGGAGTCGTCCGGGATCACGGCCAGGGCCGCGGCCACCACCGCGATCGTGGGGGCGCCCGCCATCGCCGCCGCCACACCCGCCGCGACCGCCTGGCCGCCGTAGATCCCTTCGCCGTCGTGGCTCACCGAGCCGTCGATCGCCACCAGGCGGGCTGCCTCGGCGGGGCGGCCCGCCGCGAAGACGCCGAAGGGGGCCGCCCGCATGGCCAGGCCGTCGCTCCAGGCGTGGCGGTGTTGCGCCGAGATGGGGGCCGCCAAGCCCCGGCGAAGGTTCTCCAGCGTGCCGCGTTCGCTGAAGCCCGCGCCCCTGAACGGGCCCTCGTCCCGGTCCGCGATCCACTCGTGCCACGCCGCCTCCACGTGGGTGGGGGAGAGGGACGAGCCGTGGCGGGCGAGGAGCAGGCCCGAGAAGATCGCGTACTCCGTGTCGTCCGTGCCCGCCGGTTCCTCGGCCACGTAGCCCGTGATACGGCCCCAGCGGGCGCGGATCTCGGAGGGCTTCATGTTCTCGGCGGGGGCCCCGAGGGCGTCTCCGACGGCCAGCCCGAGCAGGGCGCCGCGGGCTCGCTCGCGGAGTTCGGGGGCGTTCCCGGGGGCCGGGGCCGAGGGGATGCAGGCGATCGATGTCATGGACGGCCTCTCCGGGAGGGGGTCCGCACAGGGCGCGGCACCCTTTGCGGATGTGTCCCACCATCGGCGGTTGACCAGAGCGTCCGGAGGTCTCATGTCACCCGGTCGACATCTGGGCGGAGCCCCGCACGGGTGAGCGGGAGGCGGTAAAGCCGCAGGTTAGCGCAGCCTTTCCTTGCTGGTGGGCGGGAATGGGCGTGTGTATCTTTGGCGTTGTTCAAGAATAGAACTTGTCTAAAGTTAGCTTTGGCTTAGCTTCCTGGGGAGATCCACGCATGGCCATCATCGAGACCGAGGCCGCCCTTCATGAGGCGCACCGGGACAACCACACGCACCGGGATGTGACGGGCGGGTGGTTGCGGCCCGCCGTGTTCGGGGCCATGGACGGGCTCGTCTCCAACCTCGCGTTGATGACCGGTGTCGCCGGTGGTTCCGTCGGGCATCAGGCGATCGTGCTCACCGGGCTGGCGGGGCTCGCTGCCGGTGCGTTCTCCATGGCCGCCGGTGAGTACACCTCTGTGGCGTCCCAACGCGAGCTTGTCGAGGCCGAGTTGGATGTCGAGCGCCGGGAGCTGCGGAAGCATCCGCAGGATGAGGAGGCCGAGCTGGCCGCGTTGTACGAGGCTCGGGGGGTTGACTCCCACCTTGCGCGTGAGGTGGCGCGGCAGCTGTCTCGGGATCCCGAGCTCGCTCTTGAGATCCATGCGCGGGAGGAGCTGGGGATCGATCCGGGGGATCTGCCCTCGCCTGCGGTCGCTGCCGTGTCCTCGTTCGGGGCCTTCGCGCTGGGCGCCCTGCTGCCCGTACTGCCGTATCTGCTCGGTGCGACCTCGTTGTGGCCGGCGGTGCTGCTCGCGCTGGTCGGGCTCTTCCTGTGCGGGGCCGTGGTGGCTCGGGTGACGGCTCGGAGCTGGTGGTTCAGCGGGCTGCGGCAGCTCGCTCTGGGGGGTGCGGCGGCCGGTGTGACGTACGCCCTGGGCGGGGTGTTCGGGACGGCCGTAGGATAGGGGGCCCGCTAGGTATACGGGCTGACGCATAAGTAGCCGTTACTAGCTGGTTTCGAGTGCTTAACCACCGGGCATGAGCCGTAAGCGCTGCGGGCAATGAGGCCTGTCGCGCATCCGTGAGGTGGGCGACGCAGCCCTCCTCGCGCTCGGACCGACGGGCACCGATCTGTCCGCTCAGGTCCCCTATGGCTTCCGTCGCCGGGTCCGGTACCCCCACCGCGACCCCGTGACGTCCGCATGTTGGGACGTAGTATCCAGTTTCCGAGAACCGCCCCATCATGTAACCTGCACGAAATTTTGCACTTCGCAGAGGGCCAACGTCGTCCCTCGGCAATCTGCTCCCCCAGAGCCTCACAGGCCTGGGAGGTGCCACCAGCCACTTGAGACGACGACGGGAGAGCCGATGCGTACGCCGCGCCAGCCGTCCCAGCATTCCGAGAATGGCCAGAACTGGTCCTTCATGGATGCTCGCCCTGCTGCGCAGGGTATGTACGACCCCCGCAACGAGCACGACGCGTGTGGCGTCGGCTTCGTGGCCACCCTCACCGGCGAGGCGTCCCACACCCTGGTCGAGCAGGCCCTGACGGTCCTGCGGAACCTCGAACACCGCGGCGCCACCGGCTCCGAGCCCGACTCCGGCGACGGCGCCGGCATTCTCTCCCAGGTCCCCGACGCGTTCTTCCGCGAGGTGGCCGGATTCGAGCTGCCCGAGGCGGGCGGCTACGCGGCCGGTATCGCCTTCCTGCCGGAGTCCGGTCTTGAGGACGCCGTCTCGCGGATCGAGACGATCGCGGCCGAGGAGGGCCTCACCGTCCTCGGCTGGCGTGACGTGCCGGTCGCTCCCGAACTCCTCGGCGCCACCGCCCGTTCGACGATGCCCGCCTTCCGGCAGATCTTCGTCACCGACGGCGAGTCCAAGGACATCGTCCTGGACCGCAGGGCCTTCGTGCTGCGCAAGCGCGCCGAGCACGAGGTGGGCGTCTACTTCCCGTCGCTGTCCGCGCGGACCATCGTCTACAAGGGCATGCTGACCACCGGCCAGCTGGAGCCCTTCTTCCCGGACCTGTCCGACCGCCGCTTCGCCTCCGCGATCGCGCTCGTGCACTCCCGCTTCTCCACGAACACCTTCCCGTCGTGGCCGCTGGCCCACCCGTACCGCTTCGTCGCGCACAACGGTGAGATCAACACCGTCAAGGGCAACCGCAACTGGATGGCCGCCCGCGAGTCCCAGATCGCCTCGGACCTCTTCCGGGACAACGGCCTGGAGCGCGTCTTCCCGATCTGTACGCCGGACGCCTCCGACTCGGCGTCCTTCGACGAGGTGCTCGAACTCCTGCACCTGGGCGGGCGTTCGCTTCCGCACTCGGTGCTGATGATGATCCCGGAGGCGTGGGAGAACCACGACTCCATGGACCCGGCCCGCCGCGCCTTCTACACCTTCCACTCCACGATGATGGAGCCCTGGGACGGCCCGGCCTGCGTCACCTTCACCGACGGCAAGCAGGTCGGCGCGGTCCTCGACCGCAACGGCCTTCGCCCCGGCCGCTACTGGGTCACCGACGACGGCCTGGTCGTCCTCGGCTCCGAGGTCGGCGTCCTGGACATCGACCCGGCCAAGGTCGTCCGCAAGGGCCGCCTCCAGCCCGGCCGCATGTTCCTCGTCGACACCGTCGAGCACCGCATCATCGAGGACGACGAGATCAAGGCGGAACTCGCCGCCGAGAAGCCGTACGCCGAGTGGATCGAGGCCGGCGAGATCGAGCTGGGCGACCTGCCCGAGCGCGAGCACATCGTCCACACCCACGCCTCGGTCACCCGCCGCCAGCAGACCTTCGGTTACACCGAGGAGGAACTGCGCGTCATCATCGCGCCGATGGCCAAGGCCGGTGCCGAGCCGATCGGTTCGATGGGTACGGACTCGCCGATCGCCGCGCTGAGCGAGCGCCCCCGGCTGCTCTTCGACTACTTCACCCAGCTGTTCGCGCAGGTCACCAACCCGCCGCTGGACGCCATCCGCGAGGAGCTCGTGACCTCGCTGCGTTCGTCGCTCGGCCCCGCGAGCAACCTCCTTGAGCCGACGGCCGCTTCGTGCCGCAGCGTCACCCTGCCCTTCCCGGTGATCGACAACGACGAGCTGGCCAAGCTCATCCACGTCAACGCCGACGGCGACATGCCCGGCTTCAAGGCCGCGACCCTCTCCGGTCTCTACCGGGTCTCCGGCGGCGGCGACTCCCTCGCCGCCCGTATAGAGGAGATCTGCACCGAGGCCGACGCGGCCATCGAGAACGGCGCCCGGCTGATCGTCCTGTCGGACCGCCACTCCGACGCCGAGCACGCGCCGATCCCCTCGCTGCTGCTCACCGCGGCCGTCCACCACCACCTCATCCGCACCAAGCAGCGCACCCAGGTGGGCCTGCTGGTGGAGGCCGGTGACGTCCGCGAGGTCCACCACGTCGCCCTGCTGATCGGCTTCGGCGCCGCCGCCGTCAACCCGTACCTGGCGATGGAGTCCGTCGAGGACCTGGTCCGCGCGGGCACCTTCCTGCCCGGCATCGAGCCCGAGCAGGCCATCCGCAACCTGATCTACGCGCTCGGCAAGGGCGTCCTGAAGGTCATGTCCAAGATGGGCATCTCGACCGTCGCCTCCTACCGCGGCGCCCAGGTCTTCGAGGCCGTCGGTCTCGACACCGCGTTCGTCGAGAAGTACTTCAACGGCACCGCCACCAAGATCGGCGGCGTCGGCATCGACGTCATCGCCAAGGAGGTCGCCGCCCGGCACGCGAAGGCGTACCCGGCGAGCGGCATCGCGCCCGCGCACCGCGCGCTCGACATAGGCGGCGAGTACCAGTGGCGTCGCGAGGGCGAGCCGCACCTGTTCGACCCGGAGACGGTCTTCCGCCTCCAGCACTCCACGCGGGCCAACCGCTACGACATCTTCAAGAAGTACACGGACCGCGTGAACGAGCAGTCCGAGCGCCTGATGACGCTGCGCGGCCTGTTCGGCTTCAAGAGCGGCCGCGAGCCGATCTCCATCGATGAGGTCGAGCCGGTCTCCGAGATCGTCAAGCGCTTCTCCACCGGCGCCATGTCCTACGGCTCCATCTCGCGCGAGGCGCACGAGACGCTCGCCATCGCCATGAACCAGCTGGGCGGCAAGTCCAACACCGGTGAGGGCGGCGAGGACGCGGACCGGCTCTACGACCCGGCCCGGCGCAGCGCCATCAAGCAGGTCGCCTCCGGCCGCTTCGGCGTGACCTCGGAATACCTGGTCAACGCGGACGACATCCAGATCAAGATGGCCCAGGGCGCCAAGCCCGGCGAGGGCGGTCAGCTGCCCGGCCACAAGGTCTACCCGTGGGTCGCGAAGACGCGTCACTCGACGCCGGGTGTCGGGCTCATCTCGCCGCCGCCGCACCACGACATCTACTCCATCGAAGACCTCGCCCAGCTGATCCACGACCTGAAGAACGCGAACCCGCAGGCGCGGATCCACGTGAAGCTGGTCTCGGAGGTCGGTGTCGGCACGGTCGCCGCGGGTGCCCCGACGGCTCGATGAACTTCTTCGGCGCCCTCCGCCGCGCGATGGCCACCACCGGCT
>NZ_JBSFLV010000211.1:0-13171 GCF_053599215.1 Streptomyces sp. NPDC001002
CGTGGAGATGCCGTGGTTGACCATGTACAGCGTCGCGCCCGACTGGCCCTGGCTGGTCATCGCGAAGATGCCCAGGATGATGAAGCCGAAGTGCGAGATCGACGCGTACGCGACCAGCCGCTTGATGTCCCGCTGGCCCACCGCGAGCAGCGCGCCGTAGACGATGCTGATCAGGGCGAGGACGAGGATCGCGGGCGTCGCCCACTTGCTGGCCTCCGGGAACAACTGGAGGCAGTAGCGGAGCATCGCGAAGGTGCCCACCTTGTCGACGACCGCCGTGATGAGGACGGCGACCGGGGCGGTGGCCTCCCCCATCGCGTTGGGCAGCCAGGTGTGCAGCGGCCACAGCGGCGCCTTCACCGCGAAGGCGAAGAAGAAGCCGAGGAACAGCCAGCGTTCGGTGCTCGTCGCCATGTGCAGCGAGCCGTTCGCGCGGGCCTCGGCGATCTCCTGGAGGCTGAAGTTCCCGGCGACCACGTAGAGGCCGATCACCGCGGCCAGCATGATCAGACCGCCGACCAGGTTGTAGAGCAGGAACTTCACGGCCGCGTACGACCGTTGCGTCGACGCCGCCTCCTCGCCGTGCTCGTGGGCACGGTCCCCGAAGCCGCCGATGAGGAAGTACATCGGGATCAGCATGGCTTCGAAGAAGATGTAGAAGAGGAAGACGTCGGTGGCCTCGAAGGAGATGATCACCATCGCCTCGACGGCCAGGATCAGCGCGAAGAAGCCCTGGGTGGGCCGCCACCGCTTGTTGCCGGTCTCCAGCGGGTCGGCGTCGTGCCAGCCCGCGAGGATGATGAACGGGATCAGCAGCGCGGTCAGCGCGAGCAGCGCCACCCCGATGCCGTCCACGCCCAGCTCGTAGCGGACCCCGAAGTCCTTGATCCAGGCGTGGGATTCGGTGAGCTGGTAGCGGTCGCCGTCCGGGTCGAAGCGGACCAGGACGACGATCGCGAGCGCGAGCGTGGCGAGCGACACCACCAGCGCGAGCCACTTGGCGGCGGTGCGCCGCGCGGCCGGCACGGCCGCCGTGGCGATCGCACCGATCGCCGGGAGCGCCGCCGTCGCTGTCAGGAGGGGAAAGGACATCGGTATCAGACCGCCCTCATCAGCAGGGTCGCGGCGACGAGGATGGCCGCACCGCCGAACATCGAGACCGCGTACGACCGCGCATAGCCGTTCTGCAGCTTGCGCAGCCTTCCGGAGAGGCCGCCCATCGAGGCCGCCGTGCCGTTGACGACGCCGTCGACCAGGGTGTGGTCGACGTAGACCAGGGAGCGCGTGAGGTGCTCGCCGCCGCGCACCAGGACGACGTGGTTGAAGTCGTCCTGGAGCAGGTCGCGGCGGGCGGCCCGGGTGAGCAGCGACCCGCGCGGGGCGACGGCCGGGACCGGGCGGCGACCGTACTGCGCCCAGGCGAGGGCGACGCCGATGACCAGGACGACCATCGTGGCCAGGGTGACCGTCAGGGCGCTGACCGGGGAGTCGCCGTGCTCGTGGCCGGTGATGGGCTCCAGCCAGTGCAGGAAGCGGTCGCCGATGCCGAAGATGCCGCCGGCGAAGACCGAGCCGAAGGCCAGCACGATCATCGGGATCGTCATCGTCTTCGGGGACTCGTGCGGGTGCGGCTCGTTGCCGTTCTCGTCGGGCTGCCAGCGCTTCTCGCCGAAGAAGGTCATCAGCATCACGCGCGTCATGTAGTACGCCGTGATGGCCGCGCCCAGCAGGGCCGCGCCGCCGAGGATCCAGCCCTCGGTGCCGCCCTTGGCGAAGGCCGCCTCGATGATCTTGTCCTTGGAGAAGAAGCCGGACAGACCCGGGAAGCCGATGATGGCGAGGTAGCCGAGGCCGAAGGTGACGAAGGTGACCGGCATGTACTTCCTGAGGCCGCCGTACTTCCTCATGTCGACCTCGTCGTTCATGCCGTGCATGACCGAACCGGCGCCGAGGAAGAGCCCGGCCTTGAAGAAGCCGTGCGTCACCAGGTGCATGATCGCGAAGACGTAGC
The DNA here is from genome assembly GCF_053599215.1 of Streptomyces sp. NPDC001002. NCBI lineage: Bacteria > Bacillati > Actinomycetota > Actinomycetes > Kitasatosporales > Streptomycetaceae > Streptomyces > Streptomyces sp. NPDC001002. Next base: position 2,012 of record NZ_JBSFLV010000211.1, read on the forward strand.
CGATGGGGCCGAGGCCGGCGGCGAGGATCATGTAGCCGATCTGCGACATGGTCGAGCCGGCCAGTGCCTTCTTGATGTCGTCCTTCGCGCAACCGACGATCGCACCGAACAGGAGCGTGACGGCACCGACGACGGTGACGACGAGTTGTGCGTCGGGCGCCGCGTTGAAGATCGCTCCGGAGCGGACGATCAGGTACACGCCCGCGGTCACCATGGTCGCCGCGTGGATGAGGGCCGAGACCGGGGTCGGGCCCTCCATCGCGTCGCCGAGCCAGGACTGCAGCGGCACCTGGGCGGACTTGCCGCAGGCGGCGAGCAGCAGCATCAGGGCGATGCCGGTGAGCTTGCCCTCCGAGGTGTCGCCGACGCTGTCGAGCACCGGCCCGAAGGCGAAGGTCCCGAATGTCGTGAACATCAGCATGATGGCGATCGACAGGCCCATGTCGCCGACGCGGTTGACCAGGAAGGCCTTCTTCGCCGCCGTCGCCGCGCTGGGCTTGTGCTGCCAGAAGCCGATCAGCAGGTAGGACGCCAGACCGACGCCTTCCCAACCGACGTACAGGAGCAGGTAGTTGTCGGCGAGGACCAGGATCAGCATCGCCGCGAGGAACAGGTTCAGATAGCCGAAGAAGCGGCGGCGGCGCTCGTCGTGCTCCATGTACCCGATCGAGTACAGGTGGATCAGCGAACCGACGCCCGTGATCAGCAGGACGAACGTCATCGACAGCTGGTCGAGGCGGAAGGCGACGTCCGCCTGGAAGCCCTCGACCGGGACCCAGGTCCACAGGTGCTGGAGCAGGGTCCGGTGTTCGGCGTCCTTGCCGAGCAGGTCGGCGAAGAGCACGACGCCGATCACGAAGGAGGCGGCCGCCAGTGCCGTGCCGATCCAGTGGCCGACGGCGTCGAGACGCCGGCCACCGCACAGCAGTACGGCCGCTCCGAGCAGTGGCGCCGCCACCAGCAGCGCAATCAGGTTCTCCACGATTCAGCGACCCCTCAGAGCTTCATCAGGCTGGCGTCGTCGACCGAGGCCGAGTGGCGGGAACGGAACAAGGACACGATGATCGCGAGCCCGACCACGACCTCCGCGGCGGCGACGACCATCGTGAAGAAGGCGATGATCTGGCCGTCGAGATTGCCGTGCATCCGGGAGAAGGTGACGAACGCGAGGTTGCAGGCGTTCAGCATCAGCTCGATGCACATGAACACGACGATCGCGTTGCGTCTGATCAGCACGCCGCTGGCGCCGATCGTGAACAACAGGGCGGACAGGTACAGGTAGTTGACCGGGTTCACTTCGACGCCTCCTCGGTCCGATGGAAGTGCGCCGGCTCGACCTCGGTCCGCTCCAGCCGCTCCTCGGAGCGCTGCTCAAGGGCCTTGAGGTCGTTGAGCGCCTCGGCGGACACGTCACGGATCTGACCGCGCTCGCGCAGCGTCTTGTTGACGGTGAGCTCGGACGGGGTGCCGTCGGGCAGCAGGCCCGCGATGTCCACGGCGTTGTGCCGCGCGTACACACCGGGGGCCGGCAGCGGCGGCAGGTGATTGCCGCGCACGCGCTCCTCGGACAGCTCCCGCTGCGTCTTGGCGCGCTCGGTGCGCTCCCGGTGCGTGAGCACCATGGCGCCGACGGCGGCCGTGATCAGCAGGGCGCCGGTGATCTCGAAGGCGAAGACGTACTTGGTGAAGATGAGGGCCGCCAGGCCCTCCACGTTGCCGTTCGCGTTCGCCTGGCCGAGGCCGTTGAACTCCGTGAGGGACGCGTTGCCGATCCCGGCGATCAGCAGGATGCCGAAGCCGAGGCCACAGAGAAGGGCCAGCCAGCGCTGGCCCTTGATGGTCTCCTTCAGGGAGTCGGCGGCCGTGACGCCGACCAGCATCACCACGAAGAGGAACAGCATCATGATCGCGCCCGTGTAGACGACGATCTGCACGATCCCCAGGAAGTAGGCCCCGTTGGCGAGGTAGAACACCGCGAGGATGATCATGGTCCCGGCGAGCGAGAGCGCGCTGTGCACCGACCTCTTCATGAAGACGGTGGCCAAGGCGCCGATCACCGCGACCGTGCCGAGGACCCAGAACTGGAACGCCTCGCCGGTGGAGGTGGAGTAGGCGGCGAGCTGGGCGGTGGAGTGGGCCGCGAGCTGGGGGCTCATGCTTCCACCCCCTCTTCTTCCGGCTTCTCGCCCTTGGAGACGGCGACTTGGCGCTCGGTACCGGGCGCGGCCTCGGTGACCAGACCGCGGTAGTAGTCCTGCTCGTCCGTCCCCGGGAAGATCGAGTGCGGGCTGTCGACCATGCCCTCTTCGAGGCCGGCCAGCAGCTGTTCCTTGGTGTAGATGAGGTTGGCGCGGCTGCTGTCGGCCAGCTCGAACTCGTTCGTCATCGTGAGCGCGCGCGTGGGGCACGCCTCGATGCACAGGCCGCACAGGATGCAGCGGGCGTAGTTGATCTGGTAGACGCGGCCGTACCGCTCGCCCGGCGAGTAGCGCTCCTCGTCCGTGTTGTCCGCGCCCTCGACGTAGATCGCGTCGGCGGGGCAGGCCCAGGCGCACAGCTCACAGCCGACGCACTTCTCCAGGCCGTCCGGATGGCGGTTGAGCTGGTGCCGTCCGTGGAAGCGGGGAGCGGTGGTCTTCTGCTGCTCCGGGTACTGCTCGGTCAGCCGCTTCTTGAACATGGCCTTGAAGGTCACGCCGAAGCCGGCCACGGGGTTCTGGAAACCGGGCTTGGTCTCCTTGGGTTCCTCAGCCATCGGACGCCTCCTTTCCATCCGTAGGTCCGTCACTGGCAGTATCCGACCCGCCACTGACAATGAGCTCCCGCTCCCGTCGCGGGCTGCGCCTGGGCACCGGCGGCAACTCCTGTCCGGGCAAAGGCGGTACGGGGAATCCGCCCGCCATCGCGTCGAATCCGGCGGGCTCCGCTGCGGCCCCCTCGGCCGGCTGCGCCTTCTCGCGGAACATGTCCACGACGAAGGACAGGAGCAGCAGGGCGAGCACGCCGCCGCCGATGTAGAGGGCGATGTCGGCGAAGTCGTAGTTCTCGTTGCGCAGCGCCCGTACGGTCGCGACCAGCATCAGCCAGACCACGGAGACCGGGATGAGGACCTTCCAGCCGAGCTTCATCAGCTGGTCGTAGCGCACGCGCGGGAGCGTGCCGCGCAGCCAGATGAAGAAGAACAGCAGCAGCTGGACCTTGATCACGAACCAGAGCATCGGCCACCAGCCGTGGTTCGCGCCCTCCCAGAAGGTGCTGATCGGCCAGGGGGCCCGCCAGCCGCCGAGGAAGAGCGTGGTCGACACCGCCGAGACCGTCACCATGTTCACGTACTCGGCGAGCATGAACATCGCGAACTTGATGGACGAGTACTCGGTGTTGAAGCCGCCGACCAGGTCGCCCTCGGACTCGGGCATGTCGAAGGGGGCGCGGTTGGTCTCGCCGACCATCGTGATGATGTAGAGGATGAAGGAGACCGGCAGCAGGACGATGTACCAGCGGTCGTGCTGCTGTTCGACGATCGTCGAGGTCGACATCGACCCCGAGTAGAGGAACACCGAGGCGAACGCGGCGCCCATCGCGATCTCGTAGGAGATCATCTGCGCGCAGGAGCGCAGACCGCCCAGGAGCGGATACGTGGACCCGGAGCTCCAGCCCGCGAGGACGATGCCGTAGATGCCGACCGAGGCGACCGCGAGGATGTAGAGCATCGCGATCGGGAGGTCGGTGAGCTGCATCGTGGTGCGGTGGCCGAAGATCGAGACCTCGTTGCCGGACGGCCCGAAGGGGATCACGGCGATCGCCATGAAGGCGGGGACGGCCGCGATGATCGGCGCGAGGACGTAGACCACCTTGTCCGCGCGCTTGACGATGAGGTCTTCCTTGAGCATCAGCTTGATGCCGTCGGCGAGCGACTGGAGCATGCCCCAGGGGCCGTGCCGGTTGGGGCCGATGCGCAGCTGCATCCAGGCGACCACCTTGCGCTCCCAGACGATCGAGAACAGCACGGTGATCATCAGGAACGCGAAGCAGAAGACCGCCTTGACGACGACCAGCCACCAGGGGTCGCGGCCGAACAGCGAGAGGTCTTCGGCGGCGAGGTACGTGCTCATGCCGTGGGGGCTCATGACTCCACCTCCTTGGGGGCCTCGCCGACGGACGTCGCCGGGCCGATGCGGACGAGGGAGCCGGGCCGCGCCCCGGTGTCGGAGGCGACGCCCCCGCAGACGGAGTTCAGCGGGAGCCAGACCACCCGGTCGGGCATCTCCGTGACGCGCAGCGGGAGTTCGACGGCTCCGGCGGGTCCGGTCACGGCGAGGGTGTCGCCGTCCTTGACGCCGGCCTCGGCGGCCGTGGCGAGCGACACGCGCGCGTGGGCGGCGTGCCGTGTTCCGGCGAGCGCCTCGTCGCCCTGCTGGAGAACACCCTGGTCGAGCAGCAGCCGGTGCCCGGCCAGCACGGCCTCGCCGGCGGCGGGCCGCGGCAACTGGGCCGCGGTCTCCAGGGGTTCGGTGGCCCGCGGCCCGTCCCAGGCGCCGAGCCGGTCGATCTCGGCCCGCACGGTCCGCAGGTCGGGCAGACCCAGGTGGACGTCCATGGCGTCGGCCACCATCTGCAGCACGCGCGCGTCGGTGGGCGAGAGGTGGCGGGTCAGCTGCTCGGGCTTGAGCGCGGCCTCGAAGAACCGCACCCGGCCCTCCCAGTTGAGGAAGGTGCCGGCCTTCTCGGCGACCGCGGCCACCGGGAGGACGACGTCGGCCCGATCGCTGACCTCACTGGGACGCAGTTCCAGCGAGACCAGGAAGCCGACCTCGTCCAGCGCGGCACGCGCGCGTGCCGGGTCGGGCAGGTCGGCGACCTCCACGCCGGCGACCAGCAGGGCCTGCAGTTCGCCCGCGGCGGCGGCCTCGATGATCTGGCTCGTGTCGCGGCCGTAGCGGTGCGGGAGTTCAGCAAGTCCCCAGACCGCGGCGACCTCTTCACGCGCGCGTGGATCGGTGGCAGGGCGGCCGCCCGGCAGCAGCGTCGGCAGCGCACCCGCCTCCACGGCACCACGCTCGCCGGCCCGGCGCGGGATCCACACCAGCCGGGCACCGGTCGCGGACGCGGCCCGTACGGCGGCGGTGAGCCCACCCGCGACGCCGGCCAGCCGCTCTCCTACGACGATGACCGCGCCGTCGGCGCGCAGCGCCTCCGCGGCCCGCGCGCCGGCCTCGTCCAGGCCGACCCCGCTCGTGAGCGCGTCCAGCCAGGCGGTCTCGGTGCCGGGAGCCGCCGGCAGCAGCGTGCCACCGGCCTTCTCCAGACCCCGAGTCGCGTGCGTGGCCAGCGAGAAGACCTTCTGGCCGTGCTTGCGCCAGGCCTTGCGCAGCCGCAGGAAGACGCCGGGCGCCTCCTCCTCGGCCTCGAAGCCGAGCAGCAGGACGGCGGGCGCCTTCTCCAGGAGGGTGTTCGTGACGCCCGTACCGTCGAGGTCACGGCCGCGTCCGGCGACCTGGGCCGCCAGGAAGTCGGCCTCCTCGCCGCCGTGCACGCGTGCGCGGAAGTCGACGTCGTTCGTGTCGAGCGCCACGCGCGCGAACTTGCTGTAGGCGTAGGCGTCCTCGATGGTGAGCCGGCCGCCGGTCAGCACGCCGGTCCGGCCGCGCGAGGCGAGCAGCCCCTGCGCGGCGATCTCCAGCGCCTCCGGCCAGGAGGCCGGGACGAGTTCGCCCTCGGGGTTGCGCACCAGGGGTGTCTGCAGCCGGTCGCGCTGCTGCGCGTACCGGAAGCCGAACCGCCCCTTGTCGCAGATCCACTCCTCGTTGACCTCGGGCTCGTTGGCCGCCAGGCGCCGCATGACCTTGCCACGCCGGTGGTCGGTGCGGGTGGCGCAGCCCCCGGCGCAGTGCTCGCACACGGACGGCGAGGAGACCAGGTCGAAGGGGCGGGAGCGGAATCGGTACGCCGCCGAGGTCAGCGCGCCGACCGGACAGATCTGGATGGTGTTGCCGGAGAAGTACGACTCGAAGGGGTCGCCCTCGCCGGTGCCGACCTGTTGCAGCGCGCCCCGCTCCAGCAGCTCGATCATCGGGTCGCCCGCGACCTGGTTGGAGAAGCGGGTGCAGCGGGCGCACAGCACGCACCGCTCGCGGTCGAGCAGCACCTGCGTGGAGATCGGCATGGGCTTCTCGTAGGTCCGCTTCTTTCCTTCGAAGCGGGAGTCGGCCTGGCCGTGGGACATCGCCTGGTTCTGCAGCGGGCACTCGCCGCCCTTGTCGCAGACCGGGCAGTCCAGCGGGTGGTTGATGAGCAGCAGCTCCATCACACCGTGCTGGGCCTTCTCGGCCACGGGCGAGCTGAGTTGGGTCTTCACGACCATGCCGTCCGTGCACGTGATCGTGCAGGACGCCATCGGCTTGCGCTGCCCCTCGACCTCGACGATGCACTGGCGGCAGGCGCCGACCGGGTCGAGGAGGGGGTGGTCGCAGAAGCGGGGGATCTCGATGCCGAGCTGTTCGGCGGCCCGGATCACCAGGGTGCCCTTGGGCACGCTGATCTCGGCGCCGTCGATCGTCAGGGAGACGAGATCCTCCGGCGGGACCGCCGCTTCTCCCCCTCCCGAGGGAGCGTTGGTGGTCACGGTCATGCGTTCACCTCCGTGCGGTCGGCCCAGGCCGTCGATTTGGCCGGGTCGAAGGGGCAGCCGCGGCCCGTGATGTGCTGCTCGTACTCCTCGCGGAAGTACTTGAGCGAGGAGAAGATCGGCGAGGCGGCACCGTCGCCGAGGGCGCAGAACGACTTGCCGTTGATGTTGTCGGCGATGTCGTTGAGCTTGTCGAGGTCGGACATGACGCCCTTGCCGGCCTCGATGTCACGCAGCAACTGCACGAGCCAGTACGTGCCTTCGCGGCACGGGGTGCACTTGCCGCAGGACTCGTGGGCGTAGAACTCGGTCCAGCGGGTGACGGCGCGGACCACGCAGGTCGTCTCGTCGAAGCACTGCAGGGCCTTGGTGCCGAGCATGGATCCGGCGGCGCCGACGCCCTCGTAGTCGAGGGGCACGTCGAGGTGTTCGTCGGTGAACATCGGCGTCGAAGAACCGCCCGGCGTCCAGAACTTGAGCCGGTGCCCCGCCCGCATCCCGCCGCTCATTTCGAGGAGCTGGCGGAGTGTGATGCCGAGCGGTGCCTCGTACTGGCCGGGGCTGGTGACATGGCCGCTGAGCGAGTAGAGCGTGAAGCCCGGGGACTTCTCGCTGCCCATCGAGCGGAACCATTCTTTGCCCCGATTGAGAATCGCGGGAACCGACGCGATCGACTCGACGTTATTCACAACAGTCGGGCACGCATAGAGGCCCGCCACCGCAGGAAAGGGGGGACGCAGCCGCGGTTGACCACGACGGCCTTCGAGCGAGTCGAGCAGTGCGGTCTCCTCACCGCAGATGTACGCGCCGGCGCCCGCGTGCACGGTGAGTTGGAGATCGAGGCCGCTACCGAGGATGTTCTCGCCCAGGTAGCCGGCCGCATAGGCCTCGCGCACGGCTTCGTGCAACCGCCGCAACACGGGGACGACTTCACCACGCAGATAGATGAAGGCATGCGACGACCTGATGGCATAACACGCGATGACAATGCCCTCGATGAGGCTATGCGGGTTCGCGAAGAGGAGCGGGATGTCCTTACAGGTCCCGGGCTCCGACTCGTCGGCGTTGACAACTAGATAGTGCGGCTTTCCATCCCCTTGAGGAATGAATTGCCATTTCATTCCCGTAGGGAATCCCGCACCGCCGCGGCCCCGCAGTCCGGACTCCTTCACATACGCGATGAGGTCGTCCGGCGACATGGCGAGTGCCTTGCGCAGACCCTCGTATCCCTCGTGCCTTCGGTAGACGTCCAGCGACCAGGACTTGTCCTCGTCCCAGAAGGCCGACAGCACGGGTGCGAGCAGTTTCTCGGGGCTGGTGTCTTTCAGTTCGGGTGCCAAGGTCATCACTCCCCCTCCTCGGCGGCGGGCCCGGCCGGATGGGCCGGGTCGGAGGCCGACGTGTCCTGTGGCGCATCGTGTGAACTGAGGTGCTCCGACGGCGACGGGTCGTGCGCCGCCGCGTCCTGCGGCTCGTCCTGCGGCCGGCCTGTACGCGGGTGCACCACGCGCGCGGGTGCGGCCTCTCCCCTGGCCAGGCGGAGGCCCACCAGCGAGGCGGGGCCCGCGCCACCGCTCTCCTCGACGGCCCCGGGCCGCTCGTCGGGGAAGCCGGCCAGGATGCGGGCGGTGTCCTTGAAGGTGCACAGGCGCGCCCCGCGCGTGGGCCGGACGTCCGCTCCCGCGCGCAGGTCGTCGACGAGGCGCTTGGCGCTGGCCGGGGTCTGGTTGTCGAAGAACTCCCAGTTGACCATCACCACCGGCGCGAAGTCGCAGGCCGCGTTGCACTCGATGTGCTCCAGGGTGACCTTGCCGTCGCCGGTGGTCTCGCCGTTGCCGACGCCGAGGTGCTCCTGGAGCTCCTCGAAGATCGCGTCGCCGCCCATCACCGCGCACAGGGTGTTGGTGCAGACGCCGACCTGGTAGTCGCCGCTCGGCTTGCGCCGGTACATGGTGTAGAAGGTCACGACCGCGGCGACCTCGGCCGTCGTCAGGTCCAGCAGTTCCGCGCAGAACTGCTGTCCCGTGCGCGTGACATGACCCTCCTCCGACTGCACGAGGTGCAGCAACGGCAGGAGCGCGGAGCGGGAGTCCGGGTAGCGGGCGATGATCTCCCGTCCGTCGGCCTCAAGGCGGGCTCGGACGTCGTCCGGGTAGGCGGGCGCGGGCAGTTCGGGCATGCCCAGGCTGACGCTCTGCTCCGAGGAACTGGTGGTCACCGGTCGACGCCTCCCATCACGGGGTCGATGGAGGCGACAGCGACGATGACGTCGGCGACCTGGCCGCCCTCGCACATCGCCGCCATGGCCTGCAGGTTGGTGAAGGACGGGTCCCTGAAGTGGACCCGGTAGGGGCGGGTGCCTCCGTCGGACACGGCGTGCACCCCGAGTTCGCCCTTGGGCGACTCGACGGCCGCGTACGCCTGTCCCGGCGGGACGCGGAAGCCCTCGGTGACCAGCTTGAAGTGGTGGATCAGGGCCTCCATGGAGGTGCCCATGATCTGCTTGATGTGGTCGAGGGAGTTGCCCAGTCCGTCCGGTCCCAGGGCGAGTTGGGCGGGCCAGGCGATCTTCTTGTCGGCGACCATGACCGGTCCTGGCTGCAGCCGGTCCAGGCACTGTTCGACGATCGCGAGCGACTGGCGCATCTCCTCAAGGCGGATGAGGAAGCGGCCGTAGGAGTCGCAGGTGTCGGCGGTCGGGATCTCGAAGTCGTAGGTCTCGTAGTCGCAGTAGGGCTGCGACTTGCGCAGGTCGTGCGGCAGACCGGTGGAGCGCAGGATCGGGCCGGTGGCGCCGAGGGCCATGCAGCCGGCCAGGTCGAGGTAACCGACGTCCTGCATACGGGCCTTGAAGATGGGGTTCCCGGTGGCGAGCTTGTCGTACTCGGGGAGGTTCTTCTTCATCTTCTTCACGAACTCGCGGATCTGGTCCACCGCGCCGGGCGGCAGGTCCTGGGCGAGTCCGCCGGGGCGGATGTACGCGTGGTTCATCCGCAGGCCCGTGATGAGCTCGTAGATGTCGAGAATCATTTCACGATCGCGGAATCCGTAGATCATGATCGTGGTCGCGCCGAGTTCCATGCCGCCGGTGGCGATGCACACCAGGTGCGAGGACATCCGGTTCAGCTCCATCAGGAGCACCCGGATGATCTTGGCTCGCTCGGTGATCTGGTCCTCGATGCCGAGGAGCTTCTCGACGGCGAGACAGTAGGCGGTCTCGTTGAAGAAGGACGTCAGGTAGTCCATGCGCGTCACGAACGTGGTGCCCTGCGTCCACGTGCGGTACTCGAGGTTCTTCTCGATGCCGGTGTGCAGGTAGCCGATGCCGCAGCGGGCCTCGGTGACCGTCTCGCCCTCGATCTCCAGGATCAGGCGGAGCACTCCGTGGGTGGACGGGTGCTGGGGACCCATGTTGACGACGATGCGCTCGTCGTCGGCGCGGGCCGCGGACTGGACGACCTCGTCCCAGTCGCCACCGGTGACCGTATATACGGTGCCCTCGGTGGTCTCGCGGGCCGACGCGGCGGCGGCCTCGGATGGGGACTGTGTGCTCACGAGTACGACCTCCGCTGGTCCGGAGCCGGGATCTGGGCGCCCTTGTACTCGACGGGGATGCCGCCGAGGGGGTAGTCCTTGCGCTGCGGATGGCCCTGCCAGTCGTCCGGCATCATGATCCGGGTCAGCGCCGGGTGACCGTCGAAGACGATTCCGAAGAAGTCGTAGGTCTCGCGCTCGTGCCAGTCGTTGGTCGGATAGACCGAGACCAGCGACGGGATGTGCGGATCGCTGTCCGGGGCGCTGACTTCGAGGCGGATCAGCCGGTTGTGGGTGATCGAGCGCAGGTGGTAGACGGCGTGCAGCTCGCGGCCCTTGTCGTGCAGGTAGTGGACCGCGCTCACGCCCGTGCAGAGCTCGAAGCGCAGGGCCGGGTCGTCGCGCAGGGTCTGGGCGACGCGCAGCAGGTGCTCGCGCTCGATGTGGAAGGTGAACTCGCCGCGGTCGACGACCGTCTTGTCGATCGCGTTGTCGGGCAGCAGGCCCTGTTCCTCCAGTGCGCCCTCCAACTCGTCGGCGACCTCGTCGAACCAGCCGCCGTAGGGCCGGTTGGACGCTCCCGGGAGGCGGACCGAGCGGACCAGGCCGCCGTAACCGGAGGTGTCGCCGCCGTTGTTGGCGCCGAACATGCCGCGCTGGACGCGGATCTCCTCACCGCCCTGGCCGCGTTGGCCGGGGAGGTTGTCGGCGGAGAGGTCCTTCTCGGGGTTCACGCCGTTCGACGCACCGTTCGCACCGCCGGTGCCGTTCGCGTCGCTCACCGCAGCAGCCCCTTCATCTCGATCGTGGGCAGGGCCTTGAGCGCCGCTTCCTCGGCCTCGCGGGCCGCCTCCTCGGCGTTCACGCCGAGCTTGGAGGTCTGGATCTTGTGGTGCAGCTTGAGGATGGCGTCCATCAGCATCTCGGGCCGCGGCGGGCAGCCCGGGAGATAGATGTCGACCGGCACGATGTGGTCGACGCCCTGGACGATCGCGTAGTTG
>NZ_JBSFLV010000212.1:0-13136 GCF_053599215.1 Streptomyces sp. NPDC001002
CCTCGGGGATGCCCAGGAGCATCCCGATCACCCGCATCGGCATCTCGGCGCCGACAGCCTCGACCAGGTCGAACCTCTCGGCGCCGGTCACGGGCTCAAGTGCCTTGCGGCAGAAGGCCCGTACGCGCGGTTCGAGGGTGGCGATCCGGCGGGGTGTGAACACCCGGGCGAGCAGGCGGCGGTGAATGTCGTGGACGGGCGGGTCCTCGAAGATGAGGGTGCCGGGCGGGAGTTCGACGTCCGCCTGGATGATCTCCAGGATGTCGCCGCGGGACGAGGAGAAGGTCTGCCAGTCCGCGAGCCCGCGCTGGACGTCCGCGTGACGGCTGACCGCGTAGAAGTCGTGCTTGTCGTTGTAGTAGAGCGGAGACTCCTCACGCAGTCGCGCGTAGAGGGGATAGGGGTCGCGGGCGAGGGCGGGATCGTAGGGGTCCCAGTAGATCGTGTCGGCCGTGGTCATGGCACAACTCCCTTGCTGTGCGGCTCACTTGATCAGGGCACCGGCGTCGATCGGCAGCGTCACGCCGGTGATGAAACGGGCCTCGTCGGAGGCGAGGAAGAGGACAGCGTTGCTGATGTCCAGCGACTCCACCCAGGGGGTGGGGAGCACGTGCATGCCCTGGGAGACCGCCGCGAAGTCGTCGACGGTGGGGTTCTCCAGGTCGGGGCGGAACATTCGGTACGTACCTTCGTGCATCACCATCGGTGTGTTGACCTGGGTGGGGTGCAGGGTGTTGACGCGGATGCCGTGCTGTCCCAACTCCCCTGCCATCGTGCGCATCAGGCCGACCACGCCGTGCTTGGCGGCGATGTAGTGGCCGATGTTGGCGTAGCCCTTCAGGCCGCCGACGGAGCTGGTCAGGATGATGGCGCCGCCCCGCCCGCCGGCGACGACGTGCGGGATGGCGACCTTGGCGGACAGCCATACGCCGGTGAGGTTGACGTCGATCATGTCGCGCCAGGTCTTCTCCTCCATGGCGTCGAGCGGGCCGCCGTCGCTGCCCAGACCGGCATTGGCCACCACGATGTCGAGGCGCCCGAATTCGGCGACTCCGTCGTCCACGGCCGCCTTCAGCGCGTCGTGATCGCGGACGTCCGCCTGCACGGCGTGAACACGACGGCCCAACTTCTCGACCTGCCTGACGGTTTCCTCCAGATCCTCGGGAGTGGACATCGCGAAGGTGACGCCGTCGAGCTGCTTGCACACGTCGACGGCGATGATGTCGGCGCCCTCCTCGGCCAACCGCACGGCATGACTGCGGCCCTGGCCACGGGCGGCACCGGTGATGAACGCGACCTTGCCTTCTACTCGTCCGGGCATGAGTGACCTCGGTTCCTGTGGTGAATGCGCATGAGGATGAGTTGCTGGTCGGTGAACACGGCCTGCACGCCGCCGAGTCGGATCGTCCGCGCACGTCGATCCCGGTGATGCCGGCCCGCGCGAGCGACCCATCGACATGGCCCTCCATTCACGCTGAACAGTTGTTCAACGCGGGCGCTGAACAACTGTTTAACAGCGCCCGCCGAGGCCGTCAAGCACAATGAGCGGCATGACTGCGCCTCGCCGTATGGGCACCGAGAACTCCAAGACGCGCCAGGTCCTGCTCGACGTGGCCGAGCGGCTGATGCTTGAGGAGGGTTATGCCTCCGTGGGCATCCGGCGGGTGGCTCGCGAGGCCGAGGTGGCGCCGGCGCTGGTTCTGTACTACTTCCGCACGCTGGACGATCTGTTCCTCGCGATGCTGCGGCGGCGCGGCACCCACGAAATGGAGCGGGTCGCCCGCCTGCTGGACGGCCCCCAGCCGCTGCACACCCTGTGGCGGATCGCCAGTCACCCGGGCAACGCGCTGACCACCGAGTTCGCCGCCCTGGCCAACCACCGCAAGTCGATCCGCACCGAACTCGCCGCCTTCGCCGACCGCTACCGCGAGGCACAACTGGCGGCGCTCACCCGACGGATCACGGAAACGGGCATCGAACTGCCGCCCGAGCTGTCTCCAGCCGTGCTGCTCATGCTGACGAACGCTCTGGGCCGGATCCTGATGATGGAGAACACGATGGGCATGACGACCCGCCACACCGAGGCCCTCGAATTCGTGGAGCGGTTCCTCCAGCGCTACGAGGGGCCACCGAAAACGGTTGAGGCAGTACGCCCTTGAGAGCAGGCGGCGGCTCAGTGCGCGGCGTGGTGGGTGCGACGGAAGGTGCCCGGTGTCGTGCCGGTGTGGCGGGTGAAGAACTTGCCGAAGTTGGTGGGTTCGGAGAAGCCCAGGCGGCGGGCGATGGCCGTGACGGGTGCGTCGGTGTGGGCGAGCAGCCGCTGGGCCTGGAGGGCGACGCGGGCGTCGATGACCTGTTTGACGGGCTGTCCGGTGGCGGCCAGGCAGGCGCGGGTGAGGGTCTTGACGGTGTAGCCCAGCCGGTGGGCGTAGTCCTCGGCGCGGCGGGTGGTGGCGTAGGAGCGTTCCAGTTCGGCGCGGAAGCGGGCGTAGACCTCGCTGCCGGTGTGCGGGTCGCCATCCGGTCCCGGCTGCGGCAGGCGGTCGATGTGCAACAGCACGGTGGCGAGCAGGAGTTGGAGAATCTCCTGCGACACGGTGCCGTCCGGGCGGGCGAACTCGGCGCGCAGCCTGCTCAGTAGGGCGGACAGGGTGGCGAAGTCGCCGCCGGTGCCCAGTTGTCGGCAGACGGGGCCGTACCACCCACGTACCAGGCGGTCAGTGCTCGCCAGGTGGGGCGGGAAGGTGGGGGTGAACAGCAGGTGGGTGCCCTGCATGGTGCCGGGGCGGCCGAAACGCTGGACCTGGCCGGGGCGGATCCACAGCAGGGTGCCGGGGCGGCACGGGTAGGTGACGAAGTCGACGGAGTGTTCCCCGCTGCCCGAGGTGATCAGGGTGACGGTGTGGAAGTCGACGCGGTGGACGCGCTGCAGGCTGCCGTCGGCCATCCGCGCGTGCAGACTCGCCAACTCGGTCAGCTCGAATCCGGCGACCGGCGCGGTGGGCGGGTTGAAGCCGAATCCGGGAATCGGTTCGTCCAGGGGGACGGCGGCGGCTTCGGAGGCCGACACGGGAGACCTCCCTCATGTCCGTGTTTGACCATCAGGAGTCGTCAGCGTATCTCGACCAGTCGCGGCGCACAGGTGACAGTGGAAGCAGCGATGGTTGATCGGATACCACCTGACCAGGAAGAAGCGCAGCATGAACGGCACTGTCACGGTCATCGACAAGGGCGCCGTCCGCGTCCACAGCTACATGGCACCGGACGACAGTCTGAATGTCACCACCCAGCTGATCGAGACCCCGGGCCGGATCGTGGCCGTCGACGCGCAGTACGCGCTGCGGTACGCCGACGAGGTCGTCGCCTACGCCAAGGGGCTGGGTAAGCCGATCGACCGGCTGATCGTCACGCACGCCCACCCCGACCACTTCCACGGCGCGGCCCGCTTCGAGGCGCCCGTGCACGCTCTCGCCGCCGTGCGCGACCAGATCGCCGCCCAAGGCGACGCCCAGGACCCGACCGGCACACTCATCCCGGTCACCGATGTCACGCCGACCGTCGAGATCAGCCCCGGTGTCGAGGTCATCGACGGCGTGCCCTTCGTCTTCGAGGCCGTGGCCGGCGGCGAGGCGGCCGACGAACTCGTCATCAGGCTGCCCGAGCAGAGCGTCCTGGTCGCCCAGGACCTCGTCTACCACGCCACTCACCTCTTCCTGGGCAACAACGACATCGCCGGCTGGCAGAAAGCGGTCGACGCCCTGGCCGCCGACACCTCGTACGACACGATCCTGGCCGGGCACGGCCTGCCCGCCACGCCGGGCGTCTACACCGAGTTGCGCGGCTACCTCGCCGCCGCGGGCGAACTGCTCGGCGACGACGGTGAGGCGTACAAGAAGACGATCCTGGAGCGCTACCCGTCGTACGGCGGCCAGTTCTTGATCGACATCGGCAACCAGTACCTCTTCGGCGCGCACGGCGCCTGATCCGCCGTACGACAACTGAACGGCACCAACGGCACTGCCGGACAAGGAAAGAGATCAAGGACATGAGCAGGATCGTGGTGTTCGGAGCCGCCGGGAAGGCCGGCTCCCGTGTCGTCGCCGAGGCTGTCGCACGTGGTCATGAGGTCACCGCGGTGGCCCGGGACCTCTCCCGGATCGCCCAGGCGCCCAGCGGGGTGCGGTTGGTGTCCGGCGACGTCACCGATCCCGAGTCGGTCACCGACCTGGCCAAGGGAGCCGACGCGCTGGTGCTGACTGTCGGCGGCCCGGACGCGCATCTGTACACCGCCGCCGTTGCCACCGTCGCCGGGGCCGTACGCGTCCTGGGCCCGGTCGGCCCGCGGGTCGTGCACATGGGCGGTGGCGCGAGCCTCCTCAACGCCGACGGTGTGCGCTTCTTCGACGCGCCTGACTTCCCCGAGGAGTTCAAGCCCTACGCCATCGGCCAGATCCAAGCCCTCGACGCCTACCTCGACCTCGGTGACGACGTCACCTGGACCTACCTCTCCCCACCGCCGGTGCACTTCGCTCCCGGCGAGCGCACGGGCCGCTACCGCACCGGCCTGGACCACCCGGTCACCGGCGCCGACGGCGAAACCCGCATCTCCTACGAGGACTACGCCGTAGCCCTCGTGGACGAGATCGAGGCCCCCGGACACCTCAACCGCCGCTTCACCGTGGGCTACTGAAGCCGTCACCGCAGCAGTGAGCGAACTGCGGGCGTCCTCCTTCTTGTCGTGGTCGACAAGAACTCCACGGCTGACCGGGACTCGTTGCCAGCGCGCACCACGAACTGCCGCGTGGTCAGAGGGGATCGGTGAACGAGATCGGCTTGCCGGTGGCGTGGGCGTATGCGATCTCCCTGCGCGTGGATTCGCCGATGTACCCGCCTGGGTTGACGACCAGAACCCGGTCAGCCAGGTCGATCTTGCGAAGGTGGAGGGCGCCCAGCGCGGTCTTCTGCTCGTCGGTGATCAACTCGTCTGCTTCGTGATCCTCGGCGCGCAGGAAGACGCCTGGCGCGACGACGATGACACCTGCGAGGGTCAACTCACGGTTCGCCGCGCTCATCTCGTCCACGAACCGGGTAGAGCCGCAGATGTAGACAATCTCGGGTCGGTCGGGCACGGCTTGGTCCTTCGGGTCGGGCGGGACATCGTCAGCGTGCGCGTAGCCATCAAGGACGGGCATACGAGCCAAAGTTTACGGAGCGAGATGGACACCCGCGGCTGCGCCGTCGCAGGCGGGGGCGTTGCCCGTGCTGTGGATGGGGTCTCATCCTGGCTGTCTGTAGCATCGGCGCGTGCCGGAGATGTGGATCGGTCTCGACAGCGCTGCCCGGCGTAGGAACTGGTGGTGGACCGGGGCCCTGACGCTGCTGTTCGCGGGCATGGCAGTAGCGACGGAGGCGACAGTCACGACGGGCCGCTGGTGGTGGGCTGGCGTCGTCGGTGTCCTTTGGCTGGCCTCGCTCTTCCAAATGATCAACCGCGGCTATGGCCGAACGCTCCTCGCGCCTGATCGGATCCAGTTCTCCACACTCGTCAGTCGCCGAGCGATCCCGTGGAGTGAGATCACCGGCATTGAGTCGCGCAGCCACCAGACACGCAGCGGGGCCTGGTGGGAGGCGCGCGTGCATCGGGCAAAAGGACGATCGCTCGCGATCCCGGGGTTCTTCACCAGTCGTCGCGGCGATGAGGTCTTCGAAGGCAACCTGGCGATGGTCCGCGAGTACTGAGCCCGTGCGACAGCCGCGGAGTAAGTCCCTTGACGCGCCTATTGGTTGAGGACGTTCAAGCCGCTGGCATCGGCAGCCGGGTGGACGGTCGTGGGGGTGAGCAAGACGGCGAGAGGGTGCGACGACTGTGGGCGTGATGTTCGGCCACTCCAGTGGGAGATTGGCAAGCCGTTGATCCGCCCGCGCGGGCGTGACCCCAGGGCAGTGGAAGATCGACGGTCGCCCGGTCGGAACCGGGGCACGCCCAGATCGCGCGCATGCGTGTCGACGGCACCGAGGTCGAGCAGCTCACCTTCGACCAGCGCGTGAACTGGTTTCCCCACCTGGCGCCCGATAGCGGCGCGGCCGTCTATCTGAGCTACCCGCCCGGAACCGTCGGCCATCCGGCCGACCGACTCGTCGAGATCCGGCTCGTCCGCGACGGGGGCTGGACCGCTGCCCGGACCATCCGCGAATTGCCGGGCGGCCAGGGCACCATCAACGTCAACAGTTGGGCCCCGGACGGGCGGAGATTCGCCTTCGTCGAGTATCCGTTCTCAGGTGTCCGACCTGGAAGGCGTGCCGCTCGGCACCCCGCTGCTGCCTCCCGGATAGCTGGCCAGGAAGTTGAATCTCTCCTCGGACCGTGATCCCGGCTCCGCCACGTAGACGAAGATCTCCACACCAGGGTCGGCCGTTATCGCGAGGCGTTCGTACCGCAAGGTGAGCTCGCCCACGACAGGGTGGTTGAACTGCTTCTCCGCTTTGCGGTGCAGGCGCACATTGTGGGTGGCCCAGAACGCGGAGAATTCCGCGGAGTGCGTGGAGAGTTCGCCGACTAGATCGGACAGGTCACGGTCGGATGGGTCGCGCCCGGCTTGTACGCGCAGGGCCGCGACGCATTCTTTGGCCGTGCGGTCCCAGTCGGCGAAGAATTCCTTGGCCCGCGGATCGAGATAGGTGAAACGGGCCACGTTCGCGGGTGCGTGTGATGTGAACATCGGCGCATAGAATTCCCGGCCTAGATGGTTCACGGCCAGTACGTCCTGGCGGCTGTTGACGACGAACGCGGCAGCGCCGTTCATCGCGTTGACCATCCACTCGATGCTCGGGCGCACAGCCTGTTTGGGCGGCCTGCGGCGCTTGCCGGTGGTCTGGCCTTTCGAGGCGCGAGCCAGGTCGAAGAGGTGCGCCCGCTCGGCCTCGTCGAGGCGAAGCGCGCCCGCGATCGCTTCGAGGATCTCCTCCGAGACACCCGTGAGGTTGCCGCGCTCCATCCGGTTGTAGTAGTCGATGCTGACCCCCGCCAGGGCCGCGACCTCTTCTCGCCGGAGCCCGGGGACCCGTCGCGGCCCGTAGGAGGCCAGGCCGACCTCCTCGGGCGTGATCTTCGCTCGCCGCGAGGTGATGAAATCCCGTATCTCGGTCTTCGCGTCCACAACCACGAGATTACTCCCGGAGCCGAGGCCGAGGGGTGCCCTGCTGGTACATGGATAAGCCCGACCTCCCAGTCCTCCCTGGAACGGTGTTTTCCTTGGGCTCAGGCCGAATTCGAGCGAGAAGACACGCTCGAAACGAACACCGTTACAGGGCCGATACAGGTCGATACAGGCCGATTCAGATCGACACAGGAGTACGAAGATGAACGTCATGAGGAATGGGATCGAAACCATGGCCGGTCCCGCCGAGGGATTCTCCGGAGACGTCTATATCGACGTCATCAGCAAGCCGTTGCCGCCCTCGCGGATCATGGGCGGAGTTGTCCACTTCACGCCTGGAGCGCGTACGGCATGGCACAGCCACCCTCTCGGCCAGACGATTTTCGGTACGGAGGGAGTCGGCCTCGTCCAGCGCGAGGGGGGACCGGTCGAAGAAATACGTCCGGGTGACCGCGTCTACATCGAGCCCGGCGAGAATCACTGGCACGGAGCCACCCCCACGTGCTTCCACGCCCAGATCGCCTACCAGGCGGCCGACGAGACCGGCAATCACACCGCTTGGGGTCGTCACCTCACCGAGGGCGAGTACCCCGGCTAGACCCGCCGTGGCCCCGGCACTCGCCTCAACGGCGAGTGCTCCGGCGGTAGTTGGGCGCCGTACGGCGGTCAGTCTCGGGGGTGTTCGCCGGGTTGAGGGCCGTAGCGCATCACATGGGTCGGGACCGTGATGCGCCGGGCGGCCGGGGGGTCGGAGTCCTGGTGGCTGAGGCGGTCGATGAGGAGACGTGCGGCCTGTCGGCCGATCTCGTCGGCGTCGTAGGAGACGAGTGTCAGGGGCAGGCCGAGGAGGTCGGAGTAGTCGAAGTCGTCGAAGCCGGCCAGGGGGAGGGTGGCGCCGGCCTTGTGCAGGGCGCGGATCGCGCCCTGGCTGATGCGGTTGTTCGTGCAGAACAGCGCTGTGGGGCCCTCGGGAAGGTCGAGGAGTTCGCGGACCGCTCGCTCAGCGGTCGCGGCGTCGACAAGGCCCTGCCGGATCAGGGTGTTGTCGGGCTCCACGGCGGACTCCTCGTGTGCTGCCCAGAAGCCGCGCAGGCGTTCCGCCCCCGTGTACAGCGCCGGCGGATTGCCGAGGAAGGCGATGCGGGTGTGTCCCTCGGCCAGGAGGCAGGCGGTGGCCTCGCGGGCGCCGTGGAAGTCCTCGACCAGCACACAGTCGGTGTCGAGTCCGGCGGGTGGCCGTGCGGCGAGGACGACCGGCACATGGCGCATGGCGTCGGCCAGGTGCTGCTGTCGACTGCCGGCGGGGACGACGATCAGGCCTTCGACCCGGTGCTCGATGAGACCGTCGACGAGACCGGGTTCGAGATCCGCCTGTTCGCCGGTGTTGCTGAGCAGCATCCGGAAGTCGTGTTCGGCGAGGACTTCCTGGACCCCGAGCGCGAGACGCGAATAGAAGGGGTTGGCAAGGTTGGTGACGACGAGACCGATCATCCTGCTGCCGCCGAGCCGTAGGCTGCGCGCGGTCTCGTTGAGGCGGTAGCCGAGACGGTCGACCGCGGCGAAGACCCGTTCGCGGGACGCTTCGGAGACCGCGGGGTCGTTCTTGAGGACCCGCGAGACTGTCATGGCGCTGACCTGCGCGAGTTTCCCGACGTCGTGCATGGTCGGCCCGCCGCCTCGGCGAGCGGTCATACCCCTTCTCCTTCTTGCGTCAGCCGTGGCGGTGTCCCGGACCTGGTCGATCCTCGACGCTCCGCGTTCGGTGTGTCCTGCGCCCAGTGGGCTGCTCCGATCAGAGGTGCCTCCGCCGGCTGCCCGGCCGGCAACACACGGACCGTCGTCGCGCCGGCCCGAACCAACCCTGCGGAGAACGCGGGGTGGATCAAGTCCCAGGACTGGGCCATGGATCCACCGATCACCACCGCAGTGGCCTCGAAGCGGTCGACCCACGGGGCAAGTGCCTCGCCGAGAGCTTCGAAAGCGTAGCGGAAGGCTTTCGCGGCGGCCTGGTTGCCCGCCATGGCCAGCGCGGCGATCTCGTGGACGTCAGGCAGGGATTCATGGACGTCAGGCAGGGATTCATGGGCGTCAGGCAGGGATTCATGGACGTCAGGCAGGGATTCATGGACGTCAAGCCGGGATTCATGGACGTCAAGCCGGGATTCATGGACGTCAGGCCGGGACCGATTCCCCGCGACGACATCGAGGCGGGCGTAGTGGGCGTACTGGGCGCGGATGGCACGGCGTGAGACGTACTCCTCCAGCGGCAGGTCGTCGCGCACGGTCAGCCGGTGCACGTGACCGCAGGGTGGCACCTGTGTGCCGTCGTGCACCGGCCGTCCGCCGCGCAGGAACGACGAGCCCACTCCCGTGCCCAGCGTCAGGCACACCACGCGCTCGTGCCCCGCCGCGGCTCCCGCGTGATACTCGCCGAGGGCGAAGGCATCGGCGTCGTTGAGGAAGCGCAGGTGTTCGGCCCGGTGAGCCAGCCGCCCACGCAGTCCGGCCCCGACGTCGACACCGGACAGGGCCTCGAACTTCCCGACGCCCGTGAAGCGGCCCACCCCGGTGTCGTAGTCGAAGGGGCCCGGTATGGCCACGCCCCAGATCGGCCCGTGCTCGGCGGGCAGTTCCAGGGCGGCCAGGGCGATGGCGTCGAGGATGCTGTCGGCCGCGGCGCCGGAGCCCAGGGGTCTGCGGAGCACCGAGGACGGGAGGGGACGGCCGGTCGCGGGGTCGACCAGGGCGGCGGTGACATGTGTCCCGCCGATGTCGAGCACGGGGATCGGCGCACCGATCCGCCGTGTAGCACCGGTCCGTTGAGAGACGCCGGCCCGCCGAGTGGTACTCGCCCGCCTAGTAGCACCGGCCCCCTGAGCGGCATCGCTCACGGCTCGACCACCAGGGCCTTGACGATGTGCACTTCGTCGCCGCCCACCGCGCGGATGCGATAGGGGCCGGCCGCGGCGGGCACGGTGATCGTCTCCGCGAAAGCCAGGAAGCGGCTGCCTCCGTCGTGGGTCTCGATGACGGCGCCCTGGCCCGCGGAGACGTTGAGGATGTGGAAGCGGCCGGCGGTGTCGTCGGCGATGCCGGCATCCGGGGCCACGACCAGGCGGTGCACCGCGTAGAACATCTCCGGCAGCGCACCGATGACCTCCTCGCGCCAGCCCTCGCCCGCGCGCAGGGTGCGCGGCTGCTGGATCAGCTCCTTCGTCACGTCCTCCCCGCGCCGAGCGGTGTCCAGGTTGGCGAAGCCGTGTTCGTAGGGCAACGGTCGGGAGGCACCGGCGGCATCTTTGCGGAGCCAGTCGTAGAAACGCAGCGAGTACAGGTACGGGGTCGCGCTCACCTCCAGCACCAGGTTGCCCGCCCCGGAGGCGTGCGGGGTGCCCGCGGGGATCATGAACAGCTGGCCGACGGTGGCCGGGTGGATCTGGACGTGGTCCTCGACGGGCAGGGGGGTGCCCTGTGCGATGGCGTCCTCCACCTGGCGGCGCATGACGTCGAGATCCGCGTGCTCGGTGAGCCCGAGGAAGACTTGGGCGCCGGGCTCGCTGGCGGTGACGTAGTACGTCTCGTGTTGGGTGTACGGCCAGCCGAAGACCTCCCGCATGTACTGCTCCCGCGGGTGGCAGTGCAGGGAGAGATTGCCGCCTCCGATCGTGTCGAGGTAGTCGAACCGGATCGGGAAGGAGGTACCGAAGGCGCGGTGGACTTCCTCGCCGAGCATGGCCTTCGGGTGCAGGACACAGAGGAGTTGGAAGGGGACCTCGACCTGTGGCCCGTCCTTGTCGCCGATGAGGACTCCCGCTTCGGGGGCGATCAGTTCGTAGCCGAGTGCGGTGTTGCCGGCCTGCGGGGTGAAACCGAGTTCGCTCGCTGCCCAATGGCCGCCCCAGGGAGTGGAGTTGAAGTAGGGGCGCGTGCGTACGGGCCCGCGGGCCAGGTGTTCCAGGGTGCTGCGCAGGGCTGTGCCGTCCAGTGAGGTGGGGGTTGTCGCGTCCTGTACGTCGATCCACCGGTCGACGTGGGTCGCGTGCGCGTCGCGGTGGCGGTCCAGCACGGGCCAGTCGGTGTAGAACAGCCGCACCAGGTGGCCCGGTTCGTCGAGGCGGGCGAGGTTGACGCCCACCGGCAGCTGACCGTGTGCCACGGCGGCTTCGGCGTACCGTTTCGGCAGGTCCGCATACCACAGCAGATCGGGCTCGCACAGTGCCGCGCCCGGTCCGAACACCACCACCACGTCGTCGTCCGGGAGTCTGACCTCCTGGGGGACGGAGTCGAAGAGGTCGGCGACCAGAGCCTCGGACAGGGGAGTGAAGAAGGGGTCGTCGGCGGGGACGGGCCGGGCGGCTATCCGCTCGGCAGCCGCCGGTGCGTAGTGGCGGCGGACATCCACCAACTTCACCTGCCGCCCGGCGGATCGGACGGCCGCGGACAGTCCTTCGGCCAGCGCGTCCCAGTCCAGTGCGGCAGGGCCGTCCACGGACAGTGTGAGCGGAGCGGCAGGCAGCCCGGCGACCGCTGCCGGCCAGCCTGCGGCCACCTGTCCGTCCACGGGCTCATAGCTGGGGTTCGGATCGTACGAACGAGACGGGCTCGACACATCTTCTCCTTGGCTGGGCTCCACGAGGGAAGTTAACGATAACATTCGCCGTCTAGAGTGGACCGTGCCTCGGATCGCAGGGATTCTTCTCCCACTCCCTGCATTTGAACTGCTGCTATGCGACAACCAAGGCTCGGCTGTGGCGCCAGATGTGACGTCCCCTTGCCGCTTCCGGGATGTTGTCGTTAACCCACCAACGCGTTCGCCCCTCGGCTACCTCGGGTCGCGGTTGAACTTGGCCTTGGACCAGAAGTAGCCGATCGCGGTCATGGCCAGGCACCAGCCGACGGCGAGGAGTGCGTTCTTGGTGCCGATCTCGGTGCCGAGGAGGAGGCCGCGGAGGGTTTCGATGGCGGGTGAGAAGGGCTGGTATTCGGCGAACCAGCGGAACCAGCCGGGCATGGCGTCGACGGGGACGAAGGCGCTGGACAGGAAGGGCAGCATGATCAGGGGGGTGCCGATGTTGCTGGCGCCCTCGGGGTTGGGGCTGATCAGTCCGATGCCGACCGCGAGCCAGGTGAGGGCGAGGGCGACCAGGGCCATCAGTCCTGCCGCGGCGATCCATTCCACGGGTGAGGCGTCGGGCCGGAAGCCGATGGCCAGTCCGATGCCCAGGACGAGGACGAGGGCCATCATGGTCTGGATGACGCTGCCGATGACGTGGCCGATGAGTACGGAGGCGCGGGAGATGGCCATGGTGCGGAAGCGGGCCATGATGCCTTCGGTCATGTCGGTGCAGACGGCGACGGCGGTGCCGAGTGAGGTCATGGCGACGGTGAGGAAGAGGATGCCGGGCACGAGGTAGGCGATGTATTCGGAGCGGTCGGCGGGGCCGCCGGTGATGCCGGCGCTCATCACGTTGCCGAAGACGTAGACGAACAGCAGGAGGAGGATGACGGGGGTGAGCAGGAGGTTGAGGGTGAGGGAGGGGTAGCGGCGGGCGTGCAGGAGGTTGCGCCGCAGCATGGTCATGTTGTCGCGGAAGGCGTAGGTCGCGGTACTCATCGGACGGTCTCCTTGTTGGTTGCGGTGAGGGCGAAGAACACGTCGTCCAAGTCGGGCGTGTGTACGGAGAGTTCGTCGGCCTCGATGCCGGCCGCGTCCAGCCAGTCCAGGACGGAGCGGAGCTCGCGCTGCGTGCCGTCGCTGGGAATCTGCAGCGCCAGCGCCTCGTCGTCACGGGTGACCTCCTTGAGCGCGGCGGCGGCGCTCTGGTAGGCGGTCGGGTCGGAGAAGCGAAGGCGGACGTGACCGCCGGGGATCAGCCGCTTGAGTTCGGCCGCGCTGCCCTCGGCGACCAGCTTGCCGTTGTTCAGCACGGCGATGCGGTCGGCGAGTTGGTCGGCCTCCTCCAGGTACTGGGTGGTGAG
>NZ_JBSFLV010000213.1:0-13048 GCF_053599215.1 Streptomyces sp. NPDC001002
GACGGCCGGCCGAGGAGGACCGCCCGGACGTCTCCCGCCGCGGGTCGGACCACCGAGGCCCATTGCTCTGCCGAGGCACTACAGCCGAAAGAGCGCCCAGACCGTCTTCCCGCCGGCCGCGCGCAGGTTCCAGCCCCATGAGTCGCTGAGCGCGGAGACGACCTGCAACCCCCGCCCGGACTCGGCGAGTTCGTCGGGCCGCCCCTCGACCGGGATGCGTTCGCTCTCGTCGGTGACCCCGCACACGGCGTACGACCACCGGTCCCACAGGGCGAGCCACAGGGACGGCTCCAGGGGCGCGTGGCCGTCACGCGGTTGTCCGTAGCGCAGGGCGTTGCTCAGCAGTTCCGACACGGTGACCGTCATGTCCTCGATGCGCTCGTCCGCGATACGGCCTTCGAGCGCGGCCCAGGTGAACGCCCTTGCGACCCGGGCGGATTGAGTGACCGGCGGCACGACCAGGACGGAACAGAGGGCCGGTCCGCGGGGATCCCCGGCGGCGGGGGCGAGCGTGAGACTCTCGCCCGGCTCCGGTCGGCCCAGGTCGTCCACCGCGCGGCACAGCCACTCCCAAGTCGCCTCGACCCGCAAGGAGTTGACCGGTCGTGCGACTTGCTCTGCGGACATCGCGACCCCTGGTACCCCTGCGGAGAGAACAACTACGCGCGCTACGCCTTGCGGAGTATGGTGCTCCGCCTCCCCCGTCGAACGCAAGTGCATCGGCAATTACCCCTGCAATTGCAGACGATCTTGCGGGGGTTCGGCCCGGGCGCTATCGTCACGCTCACCACCCATGGATGCAATTGAAGATGCAATTGCAGACGATCTTTGTGGGAGTGACGCGTCAGATGCAGCACGTGACGAACGGCATGCCGGCGACCCAACTGGGCGGCGCCCTCTGGCGCAAGAGCCGGCACAGCAACCCCGAGGGCAACTGTGTGGAACTCGCCGCCCTCCCGGACGGCAGCGTCGCCGTACGCAACTCGCGCCACCCGGAAGGTCCGGCGCTCGTCTACACCAGCGCCGAGATCACCGCCTTCGTCCGCGGCGTGAAGGACGGCGACTTCGACGGCCTACTCCCCGGTCGTTGAGGTCGGCTTCACCCGCGGATGGCCGGAAGGCGCCGGGCTCCGGCCGCCTTCCGGCCCCATCACTCCCTGCGGTGGTTCGACGTCTCGGTGCTACGCTCCTTGGTTGAGGCCCCAGAATCTCTGGTTCCGGAGACGTTCCGAGGTCTGGGACGCAGGAACATTCAGGGATACGGTGCCGGTGCGGCGGCCGAGGGGTGGACATGACTGCAGCTCAACCTGAACTGGTTCCCTCGGGTTCCGAGGTGCTGACCCTTCAGCGCGGCGGCCCGACGGTGCAGCGCATCATGCTGGGCACCCGACTGCGCCGACTGCGCGAGTCCCTCGGCATCACCCGCGACACGGCGGCCGCCGCGATACGCGCGTCCGACGCCAAGCTGTGCCGCATGGAGCTGGGTCGGGTCGGCTTCAAGGCCCGTGACATCACCGACCTGTTGACGCTGTACGGCGTCCAGGAGGCGGACGTACGGCAGGACTACCTGGACTCGGTGCGGCGGGCCAACGAGCCCGGCTGGTGGCGGGCCTACGGCGACGCCTTCCCGAGCTGGTTCGAGCAGCACCTGGGTCTTGAGGAAGCCGCCTCCCTCATCCGCACCTATGAAGTCCAGTTCGTCCCGGGCCTGTTGCAGACGCGCGCGTACGCCGAGGCCGTCGTCCGGCTCGGCCATCCGATCGGCGCCCCGGAGTCGGTGCAGCGGCGCGTCGAACTGCGCATGACCCGCCAGGAGTTGCTCACCGCACCCGACGCGCCCCGCCTGTGGGTCGTGGTCGACGAGGCGGCGCTGCGCCGTCCGCTCGGCGGCCGGGACGTCATGCGCGACCAACTGACGCACCTCATCGAGGCGGCGGCCCTGCCGAACGTCACCCTTCAGGTGCTGCCCTTCCACGTCGGCGGGCACGCGGCGGCCGGCGGACCGGTCACCATCCTGCGGTTCCCGGTCCCCGACCTGCCGGACGTCGTCTATCTCGAACAGCTCTCCAGCGCGCTCTACGTGGACAAGCCCGAGGAGGTCGACCACTACCTCTCGGTCATGGACCGCCTCAGCCTCGTGGCCACGCCGGCCGCCGACTCGGTCGCCTTCCTGCAGCAGGTCCTCAAGGACAGCTGAGGCCGGGTCCCGTCTCTCGCATGAGGCCCGGGCCCACCTCACGCATGCGGGCCCGGTCCCACTCCCCTCACACCTGCGACCGATACAGGCCGAACTCCGCGATCCGTACGGTGCTCCGCGCCGCGGTGACCCGCAGCCGCCACCGCCGGGCCCGTACCGGTGTCGGCAGCAACAGGATGCGGCTCGCGCCGATCGTCCCGGCGCCCGTGACCTCCGTCCAGCCACCGTCGCGGAACGCCTCGACGACGACGCTCTCCACCTGCTGGCCGTGCCGGATGTCCTCGGCGAGCCGGATGCGGTCGACCTCCCGCTCGCGGCCCAGGTCCACGGTGACCTTGCCCGGCGCCGTGGTGATGTGGGCGCCCGCGGTCAGGTCCCGGGGCAGCTCGCGTTCGATCCGCTCACGGAACTCGCGCAACCGGACGACGTCGGTGCCGTGCAGCAGGCCGTCCGTGTCGGGCGGGACGTTGAGCAGCAGCACGGCGTTGCGGCCCACCGAGCCGAAGAAGATCTCCGTCAAGTAGTCGACGGACTTGGGCTGTTGGTCGGTGTGGTAGAACCAGCCGTCGCGGATGGAGACATCGCACTCGGCGGGCCACCACTGCAGGTAGTCCGTCACCGGCTGTGCCGTCACCAGGGCGTCCCGGCTGCCCTCGTCGGGGGCGTCGTAGGACAGCGCCCAGTCGGTGCGGCCGTACTGGTTCTCCTTGACCGGGACGACACTCCACTCGTCCTCGCGCGCGATCCCGCTCTCGTTGCCGACCCAGCGCAGGTCGGGTCCGGTCACGGCGATCGCCGCGTCCGGGGCGAGCGCGCGCACCAGGGTGTACCAGCTGTCCCAGTCGTAGTTCTCCACCTTGTCGGGCGGGATGCGCCCCTGGGCTCCGTCGAACCACACCTCGTCGACCTGGCCGTACTCGGTGAGGACCTCGTAGAGCTGGTTGAGCATGTGCGCGCCGTAGTCGGTGGCCGGGAGGCTGTACGACCGCTGCGGTGAGCGGTCGTCGCCGTCGACGAGGGTGGGAATGGTGCGGTCGGTGCGTGCGCTGCCGTTGGCGTACACCCCGTCCAGGTACTGGTTCTCGTCGGCGGGCGAGATGTAGACGCCGACCTTGAGGCCGTACCGCCGCATGGAGTCGGCGAACGAGCGCAGGACATCGCCCTGTCCGTCGCGCCAACTGCTCGACGCCACCGTGTGGTTCGTGTAGCGGGAGGGGTAGAGGACGAAGCCGTCGTGGTGCTTGACGGTGAGGATGGCGAGCTTGAAGCCGCCGTCGCGCAGGGCCGCGGCCCACTGGTCGGTGTCGAGGCCGGTCGGCTGGAAGACGTCGGGGTCCTCGTCGCCGGTGCCCCACTCCAGGCCGGTGAAGGTGTTGACGCCGAAGTGCAGGAACGCGGTGCGCTCCAGGCGCTGCCAGGCGATCTGCCGTGCGGTGGGCCGGACTTGGGAGGCCTTGCGGACGAGGTCCGCAGGGCTGTCGTCCGGTGAGACAGGGATGCGGTAGCGCGGGTCCTCGGCCTCGGCGGCTGCCGCGATCGAGGGGACGCCGGTCACCGCGAGTGTGGCGACGGCGGTGGCTGCGGTGACGAAGAGGCGTCTGGAGACGGCCATGAGGGCTCCTCAGATCAAAGGCCGGACGTCAGTTCATGTGCCGGACGTCATTTCACGTGCCAGACGGCGGGCGGGCGTTGGTCGACCGGGTACTGCACGAGCCGGCCGTCCACGGGGCTCACGGCCATCTGCGTGATGGCGTTGACGAGCCGGTAGCCGCCCGCCACGGGCTCCAACTCCCAGCGCTGCAAGGTGTTCCGGTCGTCGCAGGTCTCCCTGGTCGCCTCGACTCCGGGCTGGAGCGGCACGTTGAGCGTGAGCTTGCCGCCGCGCACTTCGAGACAGCCGTCGGCCGTCCGGAGGGTCGCGTAGCCGTCGGCGGTGCGTCGCACCTCGGCTTCGAAGGAGGTGCCGGATGCCCGGAAGGTGTAAGTACCGTCGGCCACCGGCACCTTGGTGAGGTCCCGCCAACCCGGTGCGTGTCCCACCGCGCTGCCGCGTGCGGTGAAGTCGTCGTAGGTGGCGTCCGGGTGCGGGTCGCCCCAGGTGGCCTGGGCGATGTGGTCGAGGGCGGGCCGGAGTTCGACGGCGACCTCGTTCTCGGTCTCGCCGCGGCCGTTGTCCGGCCAGAGGCTGACCTTCGCGCCGGTGATGCCCTCGCTGGACGCCACCTTCTCGCCCTCGAAGCTGCGCGGGTCCCAACTCTGTTCGTACAGCGACTCGGTGTCGCTGTGGAAGCCGCCGCGGACGAGGTAGAGCGAGTAGGCGGCGTTCTCCACCTGGTAGCCCTGCGCGATGAGTCCGCTCGGCTTGACCGCCACGTTGAGCCAGTGCTCGACCGTCGTGCCGGCCGCGACCGGCACGGTGTTGGCCCCGGTCAGTCCGTCGTTCCAGATGCGCAGCCGCACGCCCTTGCTCGCCGCGTAGGCGTGGACGCGGTTGACGAAGTCGACGTAGGCGTCCTGCGGGGTGGCGTCGGGGCCGTACTTGTCCTGCGCGTACCGCAGCATCTGCGGGTACTTGGCGAAGTCGGAGCCCAGCATGTACTCGTCGGCGCCCATGTGCCAGGACGTCGAGGTGAAGACCTGGGCGTGCTCGTCCATCAGGCTCGTGTAGTAGTCGAAGGCGGCCTGCTGGGTGACGTCGAGCCGGGCGGGCTGCTTGTTGCCGTCGGAGTCGGTGAGTTGGAGGTCGGGGCGGTTCTCGATCCAAGGGTCCATGTGGCCCGGGGAGTTGATCTCCGGGATGATCTCGACGTGGTACTTGTCGCCGAGGGCGACCAGGCGGCGGATCTCGTCCTTGGTGTAGTAGCCCCAGGTGTTGGCCTCGGGGTGGGCGTCGCTCTTCACCTTGAGTTCGAGGAGCAGCTGGTTGAGCTTGTGGTACGCCATCTCGCGGACGAGGTTCTCCAGCCAGGGCAGCGAGATGTGCACGTAGCAGGCGCAGACTCCGACGCCTCGCTCCTTGTAGCGGGGCACGTCCACGGTCCGTCCGGCGGGGATCCGGTCGCCCTGCGCAAGGAGTTGGAGGAGGGTGCGGGTGCCGTAGAAGGCGCCGGTCTCGGTGGCGCCGGTGATCAACAGGCGCTTCCCGGCCCGGAGTTCGTAGCCCTCCTTGCCCAGCTGGGTACTTGACGGCCGGACGTCGATCGAGATGTCGCCCGGGCGGGCCGTCCCGCCCACGACGGGCACCCTGCCGTGGCCCGAGGCCCGCAGGTCGTCGGCGAGGGTGCCGGCGACCCGGCGCTCGGCGGCGCCGGAGGCGACCAGCCGAGCACCGTGCCCGAAGACGTAACTCCCGGCCTCCGGCGCCCAGTTGCCGAGCGCGGGCACGGTGACGGGCACCGCTGCCGCCTGCTCCTGCGCGAGGGCGGGCACGGGCGCCACGAGCAGCGCGAACGCCGCCGCGACGACGCCCGCGAGCCGGAACCGTCTCTTCTTCTGCTCAGTCATGCCACTCCACTTTGAAGACCCACGCGAGCCGACCCGCCTTCCGGGCCGCCGCGGGGACGTCGATCACCAGAGCGCCGTTGCTCACGGTCCAGTTCAGGGGTCGGCCGTGGCCGAGCATCGTCACCTTGTCGCCGGCCCGGATCGGCACCGGGGCCTCGACGGTGAGCTTGCCGCCCGGCTCGGCCAGGCTGTGGATGTAGAACGCCTTGTCCGGCCGGACGGTGAAGCGCAGGTCGTCGCCGAGCTGCGCCATCCTCGACCAGTACGTCGTCCCGTGGATCGCCTCGCCATTGACGCGCAGCCAGCGCCCCGTCTCGCGCAGCCGGGTCTGCATGATCTCCGGGATGGTGCCGTCGGCGCGCGGGCCGATGTCGAGCAGGAAGTTGCCGTTCTTGGAGACGATGTCGACGAGGGCGTGCACGACCTCCTCCGTCGTCATGTAGGCGGAGTCCGGGGTCAGTTGGTTGTAGCCGTAGCTGCGGGGGTCGAGCCCGCGGCTGGACTCCCACTTGGCGACGACCGTGTTGTCGTACGTCGTGTACTCGGGCGTCGTGAAGTCATGGAAGCCGATCCCCGAGCGGTCGTTGACGGTGACCTCGATCGGACGGGCCCTGTTCTTCGCGTGGTTGAAGTACTCGGCGAGGACATGGAGGCTGTCGTTCGCGCCGCCGATGTCGCACCAGATCAGCTCCGGGTCGTAGCCGTGGATCAACTCCAGCATCTGCGGGGCCTGGTAGTCCCGCACGAAGTCCTTGCCGCTGGTGTAACCCGTGTAGGGCAGCGGTTCCAGCGTGTACGGGTTGCGCGGGGCGTGGCCCATCCACGGGTTGTCGGGGTTGAACCACTCGGGCATCGAGAAGTAGAGGCCGCGGTGGAGTTCGGGCGTGTACCGCTTGGACGCCTCGAAGAGCTCCTTGACCAGGTCGCGGCGCGGGCCCATCTTCACCGCGTTGCGGTCGGAGACCTTGGTGTCCCACAGGGCGAAGCCCTCATGGTGCTTGGAGGTCAGCACGTGGTACTCGGCGCCCGCGTCCCGGAACAGCTCGACCCACGCGCGCGGGTCGAACTTCTCTGCGGTGAAGCGCGGGATGAAGTCGTCGTACGCGAAGTCCGCCCCGTAGGTGTCCCGGTGGTGGGCGTACGTGGGGTTGTTCGGGTCCTGCATCTGGTCCCAGTACCACTCGGCGTACTGCACACCGACCGGCGCCCAGGCGGGCACCGAGTAGACGCCCCAGTGGATGAAGATGCCGAACTTGGCCCTGTTGAACCAGTACGGGGCCTGGTGGCCGGAGAGGGAGGTCTCGGTGGGCTGGTAGTCGGCGACGCCGAGGGTCAACGGGCCCGTCTTCGCGGCGACTTGGGAGCCACGGCCGCGTACGGCCACCGTGCCGTCCCGCTCGGTGCCGGGTGCCGTGCCGGTGCGGTTGCGGATGCCGACCCGCACGCGCGCCTGCTCGCCCGGATCCAGGCGCCGTACCCGGGCGGGTTCGACGGTGCGGGCGCCCGGCACGTCCACCCGTACGGACACCTCGTCGCCGGCCAGGATCGCGACCGTGCCCGCGTTGACGACGGTGGCCTCGACGCTCTGCGCGCCGCTGGACTCCAGCAGGGAGTTCGTGGAGTGGGCGTCCCGCAGGGTCAACGCCCTTCCCTGGGCGACCGGTTGGAGGGAGAGCGCGAAGACGTGCAGGGAGGTCTTGTTCGCCTCGGCCGGGTTGGTGACCGGCAGGGTGATCGCGACCGCCTCGCGCCGCGGATCGGTCCACACCTCCGAGATGCCGATCCCGACGGTGTGCTCGTCCTTGGTGCCGTCCGGCGTGTAGCGGTAGGGCGCGGAGAGCGGACCGCCCGCGGAGTACCAGTCGGAGCCGCCCAGGCCGCCGGTGGTGGTCGAGCCGTCGGCGTAGTGCACGGTGGCCTTGCCCGAGGCGTTGCCGTAGCTGCCGGAGGTGAGGAAGAAGGCCGACAGATAGCGGCCCTTGGGGAGTTCGACGCGCTGGCCGAGCGCGACGACGTTGTTCTTGGCGCCGGCCGTCGCGGCCGGGAAGAGGAAGGGGATGCCGTCGACCTCGACCGGGCCCGCGGGGAGTTCCTCGCCCGGGAACGTGTAGCCGGAGCCGTCGAAGTCGCCGCCGCGCGCCGAGGCGGTGTCGATGCCGTCGTTGTCGTAGAGGGAGTCGAGCGGGACGGGCACCGCGTCGGGGACGGGGACCCAGTCCCGCCCGCCGGACCGAGCACCGGACTGCTCGCCGGGCTGTTCGCCGATCTGCTCGGCCGCGTCCGCCCCGGACGCGGTGGTGAGCGGGAGAGCGGCCGAGGCGGCGAGGACAGCCGCGGTGCCGAGAACCTGACGTCTTGGATACGGATTCATGAGCGGCTCCAATTCATCGGATGTCTGATGATTGGGCGAGCTCAGGGGCCTGTCAATGAGGCGTGTAGGTAAGGAAGTTATGCCAGTGATCGGATGACCCGCAGGTCAGCGAACGGCACGCCACCGCCGCAGCGCAAAAAGTCCAAGAAGAGCCGCCCGAATGTCCAAGAGTCGGTGTTCTCCACCTGTCCGAGAGCCGCCGTTCTCACCGTCCGGGCGTCGGCGTTCTCACCGTCCGGTTGTCGGCGTTCTCACCGTCCCGGCGTCGGCACTCTCGACGCACGGCCCGCCCCGAGGCAGAGTGCTCCCCGTACCCTCGATCCATACTCGCGAGTAACGAACCCACCGCCTCCCGAGGAGCCTCCGTGACCAGCTGGGTCGGCCGGACCGCCACCGAGATCGCCGCCGCCGTACGCGAGAAGCGGGTCACACCCCGGGAGGTGGTGGCCGAGCACCTCGACCGGATCGAGCGGCTCGATCCGCGCGTGGGGGCGTTCCGAGTGGTGCGGGCGCGGGCGGCGCTCGCCGAGGCCGACGAGGTCGCCTCCCGCGCCGACCTGACTCAACTGCCGCTGGCGGGCGTGCCGTTGGCCGTCAAGGACAACCTCGCCGTGCGCGGCGAGTCCAACCGTGTCGGCTCGGCCGCGACGCCGGACACGCCCGCCGCCGAGGACCATGTGACGGTGGCCCGGCTGCGGGCGGCCGGCGCGGTGGTCGTGGGGCTGACGAACGTGCCGGAGCTGTGCGTCTTCGGCACCACGGAGGGCGTGCACGGCACGGCCCGCAACCCGTGGGACCTCACGCGCACGGCGGGTGGCTCCTCCGGCGGCAGCGCGGCCGCGGTCGCCGCGGGCCTGGTGCCGATCGCCCTCGGCAACGACGGCATGGGCTCCCTGCGCATACCGGCCGCCAACTGCGGACTGGTCACCATCAAGCCGGGGCACGGGGTGGTGCCCGCGGGCATCGGCGAGGGCGACTGGTTCGGCATGTCCGAGAACGGCCCGCTCGCGACGACCGTCGAGGACGCGCGGCTGGTCTTCGGGATCCTCGCGGACACCGGGGCGGTACGTCCGGACGCCCCCGCCATGCGCAAGGTCGCCGTCTCGCTGCGCAGCCCCCTGTTCGGCGTCACGATCAGCAGGCCGTACCGGGAAGCGGCCCGGGGCGCGGCCGGCGTGCTGATCAAGGCCGGTCACCAGGTCCGGCGCGCGGACCCGCCCTACCCGGCGTCGCTGAGCACGACCTCACTGGCCCACTGGACGGCGGGCACGTCCGTCGACGCCAAGGACCTGGATCCGCGCCTGCTGACCCGACGTACCAGAGTGCACGCGGCGATCGGCCGGCGCTTCGTGAACAGCGTCCGCACCAGCGACAGCCGGGACCGGCTGCGCCGGCGTATGGAGCCGTTCTTCACCGAGTACGACGTGCTGCTCACGCCCGCGCTGGCCCGCCGCTCCCCCAAGTCCGAGCCGTGGGACGAGCGGGGCTGGCTGCGCAACGTCCTCGTCAACACCAACTACTCGCCGCTGACGCCTCCTTGGAACCTCACCGGCTGGCCGGCCATGTCCGTCCCGTTCGGCTCCCTGCCCTCGGGCGCGCCGTGCGCCGTACAACTGGTGGGCCGTCCAGGCTCCGAGGCGGTGCTTCTAGCGCTGGCGGAGCAGATCGAGAAGCTGCATCCGTGGCAGCGGACGGCACCGCTGGACTGAGTACGGCCTCGATGGGGGGCGGGGAAAACTGCTGGAGGCCGCGCGGCGCCCCGTGCTTGCATGGATCGCATGATGTCCACCGACCGTCTGCTCGCGTTCGCCGCGCTGTCGTTCCTGCTGATAGTGATCCCCGGCCCCAGTGTCGTGTTCGTGATCGGGCGGGCGCTCGCGCAGGGACGCCGGGCCGCGCTGACGACTGTCCTGGGGAACACGATCGGCGCCTATCTGCTGGTGGTCGCCGTCGCGTTCGGGGTCGGGTCCGTGGTGGAGCGCTCGGTCCTGGTCTTCACGCTGCTGAAGCTGGCCGGCGCCGCTTACCTGGTGTACCTCGGCGTCAAGGCGTGGCGTGAACGGGGTTCGCTGCGGGCCGCGTTCACCGACGGCGGGGTGACGCACGGCGGTCTGCGCACGTTCTGGGAGGGCTTCGCGGTCGGTGTCACGAACCCGAAGACCATCGTGTTCTTCGCGGCCGTGCTCCCGCAGTTCGTCGACCGCACGCAAGGCCATGTCCCGCTGCAGATGCTGCTGCTCGGACTGGTCTTCAACGTCATCGCTCTCGTCTCCGACAGCGTCTGGGGCCTGGTCGCGGCCACCGCACGCGACTGGTTCGCACGCTCCCCGCGCCGCCTGTCCATGGTCGGCGGCATCGGCGGCCTCTCCATGATCGGCCTGGGTGTGACGGTCGCCGTCACCGGCCGCAAGGACTGAAGCCGCCGTCGGACAGAGCGGACAGAGACCTACAGCGCCCGGTACATCACGTGCAGCCCCACCAGCCCGTCCCGCGGATGCTCGAACGCCTCCGGGATCGTGCCGAGAATCGTGAAGCCCAGGGACGTCCACAGCCGTACGGCCGGATTCGTCTCGACGACCGCGTTGAAGACCATGCCCCGATAGCCGTCGGCCTTCGCGGTGACCAGGATGTGCTCGGCGAGGGCGCGGCCGTAGCCCCGTCCCCCCTGGTCGGGGTCGACCATGAAGCCCGCGTTGGCGATGCCCGCGGCCGGGCCGCCGTAGTTGGGGGTGACGTAGGCCGAGGCGACGACCGTGCCGGACTCGTTCTCGACCACGTGGACGCGCTTCGCCGGACTCATCCACAGGGCCCGGGCCGCCTCCTCGGAGGTGCCCGGGTCCCAGGCGTAGGTCTCGCCGGCGGCGACGATGCGGTGCCAGAAAGGCCAGATCCGCGGCCAGTCCTCGGCCACGGCTTCTCTGATCTGCATGGGCGTCAGTCTGGCACGCCCATGCGTACGACGATCACAAGGGTCCTGCGCCCTCTCCGGCTCGGCCGGTGTCGGGCGCGGGGGACGTCAGTCGACGCTGGGCAGGATGTGGGGCTCGGCGAGGTCGTCCTCGTAGCCCGCCAGCCGGATCGGGGCCGACCGGGCCCACACGTCGAGGCTGCCGATGTCGCCGGACCGGTGGCCCGCGCGCTCGGTACGTTCCTTGGGACCCTGTTCCAGATCCGTCTTCTCTGGTGTCACCGCGCACTCCTTATGTGTCGGGTCACCCTCGGGACGTGCCGACCGCTTCACGGTCCGGCTCCTGACGCCCGCTCGGGTGTGAGTCGAAAGCAGTTCGGACGCGGTGGCGCCGGTACTTCGTGAGAGCAGGCCGTTGTGAACCGGCTTGTCCCGGGACGGACGTGGGTGTGGGTGGAACCCGGTAGTGCTGTCCGTCCGGATCAGATTAACCAAATGAGCGGGCCCGCGCTCGATAGGGACTGAAAACAAGGTGTAACTATCCCAAGTCCACTTGCCGCCACCGCAGATGCTATGCACCGATTCGTCGGACAGCGACTGATTTTCGGTTCACCCGGACGGCCCATACCCGCGCAAGCATCTGCGAAGAGTGGGCGGCGCAGTTCAGATCCCGTTGGCCGATTCGCAAGGCGCCCATGATCTCCTGTCGTGCGGCAACGGCTTGTCCTGCGGGAGGACTGACGCATGGAGCTGCGCAGTGTCGAAGAGCTGATGGATCTGCTGCACGCCTGCCGGGGCTCGTGGGACGCCCCGGGCCTGCGCGGCGGTCGCGTCGATCTGCACCAACACGCGCTGCAGACCGCCGCCCTGTTGCGGCGGCGCCGCCCCGCCGACAAGGAGCTCCAGCTGGCGGGTCTCGTGCACGCCATCGGCCCGCTGCTGCGCCCCGGCGATCCGAGCGCCCACGCGGACTGCGCGGCCGACGCGGTGCGGGCCCTGCTCGGCGAGCGGGTCGCCCGGCTGGTCCGCACCCACCATCGCGCCGAGGCCGGCACCGACGACGATCTGCTCCGGCTGCGCCAGGCGGACGAGGAGGGCCGCAACCCCGCCTTCGACGCGGGCGTGCTGGAGGACTGGCGGACCGTGCTGGAGATCGTCGCCGCCCGCAACTCCCGCCTCGGGGCTGTCGACTGACGGACCGTCATGAGACGGTACGGCGATGACGTCGTCGTACGGGCAAGAGGCGCACGAGCCGCAGGCTCCGGGTCTGGAAGGCAGGGCCGCCGTCGTCACCGGTGGCACACGCGGCATCGGACGTGCCGTCGCCGAACAGCTGGCCGCGGCCGGCGCGCTGGTGTGCGTGACGGCGCGGGACGCGGACGAGGTGCGGGACACGGCCGCCGAGCTGGGCGGCATCGGCGTGGCGGGCAGCGTCGCGGACCCAGCTCATCTGAGGCAGGTCACGGAGCGGGCCCTGGCCGAGTTCGGGCGCCTCGACATCCTGGTGAACAACGCGGCGACGAACCAGCCGTACGGGCCTCTCATGGACCTGGATCCGGAGGCGTGGCGGGAGACGTTCGCCGTGAACGTCGAGGCGCCGCTGCGGCTCGTGCAGTACGCCTGGCGGGCATGGATGCGGGAGCACGGCGGCTCGGTCGTCAACATCTGTACAGAGGGTGCCGGGCATGTGGGACCCCATGTCGGGGCTTACGGGACCAGCAAGACGGCTCTGTTGCGGCTGACCCAGCAGCTCGCGGGCGAGCTGGCTCCGAAGGTGCGGGTCAACTCCGTCTCCCCCGGCCTTGTCCGCACCGAGATGGCGCGGTTCGTGTGGGAGCCGGGCGAGGCCGAGGTCGCCGCGGGCCTCCCGCTCGGGCGGATCGGCGAACCGGCCGACGTGGCACGGGCCGTCGTATGGCTGGCGTCCGACGCGGCGGAGTGGGTGACCGGGGCGGACCTGGTGGTGGACGGCGGGATGACCTCTCCCCGTCGATGGTCGTCTTCACGCGCTGCGCCCTGGGCGCGCTTCTCCTGTTCCCCTTCGCCCTGCGAGGCGGCGGCCTGATCC
>NZ_JBSFLV010000214.1:0-13041 GCF_053599215.1 Streptomyces sp. NPDC001002
CGGCTTCATCATCCTGGGCATCTTCGCGATGACCAGCCAGGGCCAGTCGGGCGCGACGCTGTACATGGTCAACCACGGCATCTCCACGGCCGCGTTGATGCTGGTGGCCGGCTTCCTGATCTCCCGGCGCGGCTCGCGGCTCATCGCGGACTACGGGGGAGTGCAGAAGGTCGCCCCGGTGCTCGCCGGCACCTTCCTGATCGGCGGGCTCGCGACCCTGTCGCTGCCGGGCCTGGCGCCCTTCGTGAGCGAGTTCCTGGTCCTGGTCGGCGTGTTCGCGCGCTACCCGGCGATCGGCATCATCGCCACCTTCGGCATCGTCCTCGCCGCGCTCTACGTCCTCGTCCTCTACCAGCGGACGATGACCGGGCCGGTGAAACCCGAGGTCTCCACGATGCCGGACCTGCGCGCGCGTGAACTCGTGGTCGTGACGCCCCTGATCGTCCTGTTGATCTTCCTGGGCGTCTATCCCAAGCCGGTCACCGACATCGTCAATCCGGCGGTGAAGTCGACCTTGTCCGACGTACACAAGAAGGACCCCCAGCCCGAGGTGGAGGCCGCGAAGTGAGCGCAGCAGCCGTCCACAGCCTGTGGACAACCGCGGCCGACCCGATCTCCAAGATCGACGCGCCGAAGATCGAATACGGGCAATTGTCGCCCACCCTGATCATCCTCGGCGCGGCGGTCGTCGGGGTGCTGGTCGAGGCCTTCGTGCCGCGCAAGTCCCGTTACTACGCCCAGGTGTTCGTCTCCGCCGTCGCGCTCTGCGCCGCCTTCGCGGCGGTCGTGGCGCTCGCGGCGGACGGATACGGCACCACCAAGGCACGCATCGCGGCGATGGGCGCGATCGCGGTCGACGGACCGGCCCTGTTCCTGCAGGGCACGATCCTGCTGGTCGGCCTGGTGGGCCTGTTCACCTTCGCCGAGCGGCGCCTGGACCCGGAAGCGCACGGCAACCGCGTCGACTCCTTCGCCGCGCAGGCCGCGTCCGTGCCGGGCAGCGACAGCGAGAAGGCCGCCGTCAAGGCCGGGTTCACCACCACCGAGGTCTTCCCGCTGCTGCTCTTCGCGGTCGCCGGAATGCTGGTCTTCCCCTCGGCGAACGACCTGCTGACGCTGTTCATCGCCCTGGAAGTGTTCTCGCTCCCGCTGTACCTGATGTGCGCGCTGGCCCGCCGCAACCGGCTCATGTCGCAGGAAGCCGCGGTCAAGTACTTCCTGCTCGGCGCGTTCGCCTCCGCGTTCACGCTGTTCGGCATCGCGCTCCTCTACGGCTACGCGGGCTCGGTGTCGTACGCGACGATCGCGCAGGTCGTCGACGGCACGGTCACCAACGTGGACCCGGCGCTCGCCGACACCATGGGCAACGACGCGCTGCTGCTGATCGGCGCGGCGATGATCGTCATGGGCCTGCTGTTCAAGGTGGGCGCGGTGCCGTTCCACATGTGGACGCCCGACGTCTACCAGGGCGCGCCGACCCCGGTCACCGGCTTCATGGCGGCGGCCACGAAGGTCGCGGCGTTCGGCGCGCTGCTGCGCCTGCTGTACGTCGTCCTGCCGGGGCTGCGCTGGGACTGGCGGCCGGTCATGTGGGCCGTCGCGATCGTCACCATGCTGGGCGGCGCGATCGTGGCGATCACCCAGACCGACATCAAGCGGCTGCTGGCGTACTCGTCGATCGCGCACGCGGGCTTCATCCTCGCGGGTGTCATCGCGACCACGCCCGACGGCGTCTCGTCCGTCCTGTTCTACCTGGGCGCGTACTCCTTCGTGACCGTCGGCGCCTTCGCCGTGGTGACGCTGGTGCGCGACGCGGGCGGCGAGGCGACCCACCTGTCCAAGTGGGCGGGCCTGGGCCGCCGTTCACCGCTGGTGGCGGCCGTGTTCGCGGTGTTCCTGCTGGCCTTC
This sequence comes from Streptomyces sp. NPDC001002, assembly GCF_053599215.1. Lineage (NCBI taxonomy): Bacteria > Bacillati > Actinomycetota > Actinomycetes > Kitasatosporales > Streptomycetaceae > Streptomyces > Streptomyces sp. NPDC001002. The sequence continues at coordinate 1,909 of NZ_JBSFLV010000214.1, forward strand.
GCCGGCATCCCGCTGACCTCGGGCTTCTCCGGGAAGTTCGCCGTGTTCAAGGCGGCGGCCGAGGGCGGCGCGGCTCCGCTGGTCGTGGTCGGTGTGATCTCGTCCGCGATCGCCGCGTTCTTCTACATCCGCGTCATCGTGCTGATGTTCTTCAGCGAGCCGCGGCCCGACGGCCCCACGGTCGCCGTGCCCTCGCCGCTGACGATGACGACGATCGGCGTCGGCGTGGCGGTCACGCTGGTCCTCGGTGTGGCGCCGCAGTACTTCCTGGACCTGGCCAACCAGGCGGGAGTGTTCGTGCGCTGACGCGCGGTACGCGAGCGGCGGGCCCCGGTTCCCTTCGAGGGAACCGGGGCCCTTCGCGCGTAACCGGTACTCAGGTGGTCGGGCAGACGACCAGAGGGTTCCACGGCGCGAACAGGCCCTCGGAGTTGGGCTTGTAGATCCAGGCGTGGAGGGTGTAGAAGCCGGGGAGCTGGTCCTTGTCGAAGGTCCGCCCGAACAGCGTCGGCGCGGCCTGCCCGGAGTCCTCCACCATCCACTCCACCGCGACCAGCTTGCGCCCGCCGGTGAAGTCGGACACGTCCGCCCACGCGTTCCTGGACCCCTCCGAGTACACCAGGGCCGCCGGCTTCTCCGGATCGACCGAACCGATGTTCGCCTCGTTGAGGTAGTGGTAGCCCATGCCGCCCTTCACCGGGTCGGCGACGCACTCTTCGGACCGTACGTAACCGCCGGCCGCGGCGGACGCCTCGTACCCGTACTTGGCGGTGGCCTGGTACGTCTTGCTCAGCTCGGCCCACGCGGCGGACGGGACGGGATCGGACGCGGCGTGGGCCGGAGCGGCGGTCAGCGCGAAGGCCGCGGCCGTCGCCACCGCGATGGCGGCCTTGACGGCGCCCTGCAGGGACCGAGGGGACACGGTGGGGCTCCTTGACTTCGGGAGGCGTCCGCACGCACGGCGCGCCGTCCGTTCGGTGGCGTGGCGGACCTCCCCCGTCCCGCACCGGCAGCATGTCCCGGCCCCGACGGTCGCGCCATGTGACGGAGCCATTCGAATGACCACACCCCGTAACCGTCACCAGCCTGTGGATAACTCCATGGCTGTCAGTCCGGGCCCCTATCGTGGACGCAGTGGTCGAGGGACGACGTACGGGGGACGGGACGATGCGTGGGATGGGCGGGATCAGCGAGATGCCAGGGGTCACGGAGAGCGAAGCGCTCTCCACCTTGCACCGGGTCTTCGGATACGAGACCTTCCGCGGCGAACAGGAAGAGGTCATCGACCATGTGGTGGCCGGCGGCGACGCCGTGGTCCTCATGCCGACCGGCGGCGGCAAGTCGCTGTGCTACCAGATCCCGGCCCTGGTCAGACCAGGCACAGGCGTCGTGGTCTCGCCGCTGATCGCGCTGATGCAGGACCAGGTGGACGCGCTGCGGGCCCTCGGGGTCAACGCGGGGTTCATGAACTCCACGCAGGACTTCGACGAGCGTCGCGTGGTCGAGGCCGAGTTCCTGGCCGGCGAGCTGGACGTGCTGTACATGGCGCCGGAGCGGCTGCGCCTCGACTCCAGCCTGGACCTGCTCTCCCGCGGCAAGATCTCGGTCTTCGCGATCGACGAGGCGCACTGCGTCTCCTCGTGGGGCCACGACTTCCGCCCCGACTACCTGACCCTCTCCGTCCTGGGCGAGCGCTGGCCGGACGTCCCCCGGATCGCGCTCACGGCGACGGCCACGCACGCCACGCACCAGGAGATCACTGAGCGGCTCGGGATGCCGAACGCCCGGCACTTCGTGGCGAGCTTCGACCGGCCCAACATCCAGTACCGGATCGTCCCGAAGGCCGACCCCAAGAAGCAGCTGTTGAACTTCCTGCGCGAGGAGCACCCGGGCGACGCGGGCATCGTGTACTGCCTCTCGCGCAACTCGGTCGAGAAGACGGCGGAGTTCCTCTCCCGCAGCGGCGTCGAGGCGGTGCCGTACCACGCAGGTCTGGACGCGGGCACGCGCGCGGCGAACCAGTCCCGCTTCCTGCGCGAAGAGGGCCTCGTGGTGGTCGCGACGATCGCCTTCGGCATGGGCATCGACAAGCCGGACGTGCGCTTCGTCGCCCACCTCGACCTGCCCAAGTCGGTCGAGGGCTACTACCAGGAGACGGGCCGCGCGGGCCGCGACGGAATGCCCTCGACGGCCTGGATGGCCTACGGCCTCAACGACGTCATACAACAGCGCAAGATGATCCAGTCCAGCGAGGGCGACGAGGCGTTCCGCCGCCGCGCCGCCGCCCACCTGGACTCGATGCTGGCCCTGTGCGAGACGGCCGCGTGCCGCCGGGGCCAGCTGCTCGCCTACTTCGGCCAGGACCCCGACGCGAGCGGCTGCGGCAACTGCGACACCTGCCTCACCCCGCCGGAGACCTGGGACGGCACGGTCGCGGCCCAGAAGGTGCTGTCCACGGTGGTGCGGCTGCAGCGCGAGCGGGGGCAGAAGTTCGGCGCGGTGCAGATCGTCGACATCCTCATGGGTAAGCGCACGGCCAAGGTGATCCAGTTCGACCACGACCAGCTGTCCGTGTTCGGCATCGGTGAGGACCTCGCGGAGGCCGAGTGGCGGGGCGTCGTACGGCAGATGCTGGCGCAGGGACTGCTCGCGGTCGAGGGCGACTACGGCACGCTGGTGCTGACCGAGGCCAGCGGCACGGTGCTGCGGCGCGAGCGGGAGGTCCCGCTGCGCAAGGAGCCGAAGAAGCCGGCGGGCGCCAAGTCGGGCTCCTCGTCCGGCAGTCGGGGCGACCGCAAGGCCAAGGCCGCCGCGGCGGAGTTGCCGGAGGCCCTGCAACCGGCCTTCGAAGCCCTGCGGGCCTGGCGCGCCGAACAGGCCCGCGAACAGGGCGTCCCCGCCTACGTCATCTTCCACGACGCCACCCTCCGCGAGATCGCCACGGTCTGGCCGACGTCGGTGTCCCAACTCGGCACGATCAGCGGCGTCGGCGAGAAGAAGCTGGCGACGTACGGGGACGGCGTGATCGGGGTACTGGCGGGGCTGGGGGATGCACCGGAGGTGGCTCCTGCGGCGACGGCAGTTCCGGCGCAGGCGGCAGCGGCTACGGCGGCACCGAGATCGACGGCAGCTACGAAAACGACGGCAGCGGCAAGAGCGACGCCGACTCCGGCAGCTGCCGCCGATCCTGGTGCCGACTACTGGCCCGAGATGGACATGGAGCCGGAGCCGGAGGACTGGATATAGAGGACTGGCCGTCGGCGTCGGCTCGGTGCGGAGGGCGCCTCACACCGAAGCGCCCCGCGCCGTCACAGCGCCCGTGACGCGTACGCCCTGACGTCCGCGTCCGTGTCCGTCGTGGCCGTGGAGAGGGCTGCACGGGCGTCCTCCGTGGCGCCGTGCCGGGTCAGGGCCAGCACGGCGGCCTTGCGGACGTCGGCGTTCGGGTCGGCGAGGGCCTTCGCCAGGGCGGGGACGGCCACGTCGGGGTCGGCGGCGGAGAGGGCGGTCGCGGCGCCGGACCTGACCTGCCAGGCGGGGGCGGACAGGGCGGCCACTGCGCGGGCGGCGAGCGGGGCCGGGCAGCCGGTCGTGCCGAGTGCGCCGTAGGCGGCGCCCTGGACCAAGGGGTCCGGGTCGGCGGTGAGTTGGGCGAGGGCGGTCAGGACGACGTCGGATTCGGGGTCGGCGTCCGTGTGAGTGCCCGCGGCCTCGTGCGTGCCCGGGATCTCGTGCGCGCCATGCACCCCCGCCCGCCGAGTCGCCGTCACCGTCGCCAACGCCTTCGCGATGGTCACGCGGACCTCGCGGGACGGGTCGTCGGTGGCGTGGGCCAGTTCGGGGGCAGCGTCGACCGAGACGAGGGCGCGTACGGCCTCGATGCGGACGGCGATGTCGGTGTCGGAGAGGGAGGCGGAGAAGAGCACGGCGTCGCCGAGGCGCAGGGCGCGCAGGACGTCGAGGGAGGCGGCGCGGACGACCGGGTCGGACTCGGCCAGGGCGGCGACCAGGCCGTCGCGGAGGGCGAGTTCGGGCGGAAGCGTCTCGACGAGTTCGCGCAGGGAAGCGGCGGCCGCGGACCGTACCTCGGGGGCGGTGTCGCGGAGGGACGCGGCGAGGGCGGGGCCCGTGCCCGGCGGCAGCGTCTCGGTGAGGACGGCGACGGCCTCGCGGCGGACGGCGGCGGCCGGGTCGGTCAAGTAGGGCCGCAGGGAGTCGAGTTCGGGCTGTTCGTCGGCGAGGGCGACCAGCTCCAGGAGGCGTCGGGAGGACTCCTCGGGGCGGGGCTCGGGGGAGTTCGGGACGGAGGCGCGGTTCGGGTCCGTACCCTCTGTCCACTCCGCTCCCTCTGCCCACTCCACGTCGGCCGTCTCCTCCGCGCCCTCCACGCCTCCCGTACCCGTCGCGACCGGGGCCAGGTCCCGGGAGCCGGCGGTTGCGACGTCCTCGGCGTGCACCTCGCCGAGGTGACGGGAGGGGCCGCCGACGGGCGTGAACTCGTCGATGGGGACCAGGTAGGGAGCCACGGGACGGGCCGTGAACTCCATCGCACCAGAGGGGGACTTGTGCAGATCGAGGTGGTGGAACCAGGACGCGTCGTCGCGATGAGGGTGGTCGAGACGGTCGTGGTAGAGGCCCCAGCGGGACTCCGTGCGGGCGAGGGAGGCGCGCGCGGCCATCTCCGCGCAGTCGCGGATGAAGGAGACCTCGGCGCAGCGCATCAGTTCGTGCGGGGTGCGCGCGCCCATCTCCGCGATGTCGGCGTGCATGCGCTCGAACGCCTCCAGGGCAAGGGAGAGCCGGGCGCCGGACTTGGGCGGGGCCACGTAGTCGTTCACGAAGCGGCGCAGTTTGTACTCGACCTGGGTCTGCGGCGGGCCGTCCGGGTTGCCCAGCGGGCGGTAGATCAGCTCGTGCGCCTCGCGGAGCTGGTCGGCCGGCAACTCCCCTTCGTACGCCGAGTACTGGGCCGCGTCCGCGCCCGCGAGATCGCCGAAGACGAACGCGCCGATCATGTAGTTGTGCGGCACGCAGGCCAGGTCGCCGGCGGCGTACAGGCGCGGGACGGTCGTGCGGGCGTGGTCGTCGACGCGGACGCCGGAGGCCGAGTGGCCGCCGCACAGGCCGATTTCGGAGATGTGCATCTCGACGTCGTGGGTGCGGTAGTCGTGGCCGCGGCCTTCATGGAAAGTCCCCCGCGTGGGCCGTTCCGTCGAGTGCAGGATCGACTCCAGGGCGGAGATCGACTCCTCCGGGAGGTGGCTCAGCTTCAGGTACACGGGCCCGCGGTCCGACGCCACCTCCGCGGCGAACTCGGCCATCATCTGGCCGGACCAGTAGTCGGAGTCGACGAAGCGTTCCCCGTGCCGGTTGACCTGGTAGCCGCCGAAGGGGTTGGCGACGTAGGCGCAGGCGGGGCCGTTGTAGTCCTTGATCAGCGGGTTGATCTGGAAGCACTCGATGCCGGTGAGCTCGGCGCCCGCGTGGTACGCCATCGCGTAGCCGTCACCCGCGTTGGTGGGGTTCTCGTAGGTGCCGTAGAGGTAGCCGGAGGCGGGCAGGCCGAGCCGGCCGCAGGCGCCGGTGGCCAGGATCACCGCGCCCGCGCGGACCGAAACGAAGCCGCCCGTACGGGTGTTGAAGCCCGCCGCCCCCACGGCCCGGCCCTCCGCCGTCAGCACCCGCACCGGCATCACCCGGTTCTCGATGCGGATCCGCTCGCGCATCTCGCGCCGCCGCAACTGCCGGTACAGGACCTTCTTGACGTCCTTGCCCTCCGGCATCGGCAGCACGTACGAGCCCGAGCGGTGCACCTGCCGGACCGCGTACTCGCCGTGCTCGTCCTTCTCGAACTTCACGCCGTACGACTCAAGGCGCTGCACCATGCCGAAGCCGCGGGTGGCGGTCTGGCGGACGGTGGACTGGTCGACGATGCCGTCGTTGGCGCGGGTGATCTCGGCGACGTAGTCGTCGGGCTCGGCGCGGCCGGGGATGACGGCGTTGTTGACGCCGTCCATGCCCATGGCGAGGGCGCCGGAGTGCCGGACGTGGGCCTTCTCCAGCAGGATCACGTCGGCGCCGTGCTCGGCGGCGGTCAGGGCGGCCATCGTGCCGGCGGTGCCGCCGCCGATGACGAGGACGTCGCAGGTCAGCTCCTCGGCGTCGGCGAGCGCGGGGATCTCCAGGGGTGTGTGCACGGAGGTGGTCACCAGGGGGCCTTTCAGGAACCGAGCGAGGTCAGGACGTCGCGGCGCAGCGCCACGCGCGCGGGATCGTCGTGCGCGGCACGGTCCCGTGGACGCGGCACCTCGCGTACGGCGACGAGCCGGCCCGCGCCGAGGAGGGCGACGCGGTCACCCAGGTACAGGGCTTCGTCCACGTCGTGGGTGACGAAGACGACGGTCGCGCCCGTGCCACCCAGCACCTCCACCAGCAGGTCCTGCATGCCGGCCCGGGTCTGGGCGTCGAGGGCGCCGAAGGGCTCGTCCATGAGGACGGCACGGGGCGCTCCCGCGAGGGCGCGGGCGAGTTGGGCGCGCTGGCGTTGTCCACCCGAGACGCGGTGCGGCAACTGCCGGGAGAGCGGGCCGAGTCCGACGCGGTCGAGCCAGGAATCGGCCTGGGCGCGACGTTCGGTACGCGGCAATCCCTTGATGGTGAGGGGGAGTTCGACGTTGGCGCGCAGGCTGCGCCAGGGCAGGAGGGCGTCGTCCTGGAAGATCAGGGCTCGGTCGGCGCCCGGGCCGGTCAGCGGGCGGCCGTCCTGGGTGACCTCGCCGGAGAGCGGGGCCAGCAGCCCGGCGAGCGTGCGCAGCAACGTCGACTTGCCGCAGCCCGAGGGGCCGACGACGGTGAGGATCTCGCCGGGAGAGACGTCGAGGCCGATGTCGTCCAGGACGGGGGCGCCCGGGCGGCCGAGGGCGGCGGAGCGCAGGGCCAGTGCGGCGCCGGTGCGGGAGCCGGTTCCGGAGGGCGAACGGACGTCAGACGAGCTGGTCATGGGGTACTCCCTCCTGGGTCGTGGGCTTCGCCGGTACGGGCACCGAGGCACCGCTCGCACCGCTCCCCCTGCGTGGGGCGCGGCCCACCGGGACGTACGACGTGCGCGGCAGCCAGTGGGTCAGGCGGCGGCCGAGGAGTTCCACGGCCGTGGACGTGAGCCAGCCGAGGATGCCGATCGTGACCATGCCGACGAAGACGCCCGGGTAGTTGACGATCGTGTAGTCCTGCCAGGTGCGGTAACCGACGCCGTACTGGCCGGAGATCATCTCGGCGGAGATCACGCAGATCCACGAGACGCCGATGCCGACCGACAGGCCGCCGAAGATGCCGGGCAGCGCGCCCGGCAGGACGACCGAGCCCAGCACGCGCCAGCGGCCGCCGCCCATGGTGCGAACCGCCTCCTCCCACACGGGAGTCAGGGCACGGACGGCGTGCCGGGTGGAGACCAGGACCGGGAAGAAGGCGGCGGTGCAGGTGATGAAGACGATGCCCTGTTCGTTGGAGGGGAAGAGGAGGATCGCGACCGGGACGAGGGCGATGGCCGGGATCGGGCGCAGGACTTCGAGGACCGGGCCGAGCAGGTCCTCGGCGAGCCGCGAGCGCGCCACGAGCACGCCGGTGGCCACGCCCAGGACGGCGGCGAGCAGGAAGCCGGTGAGGATACGGGTGAGGCTGTCGGTGAGGTCCGTCCAGTAGTCCGGGCCGGACACCCGGTCGGCGAAGGCGCGGGCCACGTCGGCGACCGTGGGGAACTGCGAGAAGCGCAGCCACAGATCGACGTCCAGGCTGGTCAGCAACTGCCAGATGCCGAGAGCGGCGGCGAGCGAGCCGAGCCGCAGCGCATACCGGCCCGCCTGTTTCGGACGCCCGCTCACGACGCCTGCTCCAGGGCTTCGGCGTACGTGATGACGCGAGCGCCCCCGTGCCCAGAGATGTACGCCTGCGCGGTCGCCGGTGCGACGAACGGCAGCAGCTCGTCGCCGTCAGCCACCCACACCGCCTTGTCGGCGAACCAGAGGGTGCCGGTGGTGGCGTCGGGGACGTAGGCGGCGCGGATGCCGTTCCGGTGCTTGGCCACGTAACTCAGCAGCTCGGCAGGGGACTTGAAGGCGAGCGTCTTCTCGGAATCCGCCGAACTCGCCGAACCCCCTGTTCCCGTCGCCCCCTTCGGCCACACCTCGCTCGCGGCGGGAGCCGGCTTCGCGGTGAGTTGCGTGGCGTAGTCCGCGCCGAGGGCCTTCTTGACGTACTGGTCGTCGACGAAGGAGTCCACGTCCACGTCGCCGGTCAGCTTCGCGGCCTTGAGGACGGAGACGTCTTCCTTGAGGGCGGCGACGAGTTGGGGCTTGATGGCCGGGTCGAAGGTGGCGATGCCGTGGGCGCCGTTGTAGAGGTAGACGACCTCGGCGGGCAGCTCCGTGGCCTTGGCGACCTTCTCGGCGGCGGCGACCGGGTGGGCGTTCAGGTAGTCCGTCGCCTCGGACTGGGCCTTGAGGAAGGCCTCCAGGACGGCGGGCCGCTGCTTGGCGAAGTCCTCGCGGGCGGTGACGCCGTGGAAGGTGGGGAGGTTCAGCTGGGCGCCGTCGTACAGGGCCTTCGCCTTGCCCTGGTAGGTGAGCAGGCCGGGCCAGGCGACGAACTGGGAGAGCGCGTCCACGCTGCCGGCGGCGAGGGCCGAAGCGCCCACCGCGGGCTGCTGGTTGAGCTTCTCGATGCCCTTGTCAGGGTCGATGCCGGCCTCTTGGAGGGCGCGTACGAGGGTGCCGTCGGCGGCCGAGCCGATGCTCGTGGAGACCTTCTTGCCCTTCAGGTCAGTGAGGGAGGTGAGTGTGGAGTCGGGGGAGGTGACGACGGTGTTGAGGCCGCCGCGGAGGTTGTAGCCGGTGACCGAGACCAGGCGGGTCGGCTTGCCGAGCTGCTTGCCGCGGGCCGCGTTGATGAGCAGCGGGAAGTCGCCCATCGAGCCGATGTCGATCTTCCCGGCGGTCATCTGGGCGGTGATGGGGGCGCCGGTGGCGTAGTCCTGCCAGTCGACCTTGTAGGTGTGGCCGTCGTGGAGGGCGTTGAGGTCCCTCTCGAAGTACCCGAGGGAGCGCAGGAGGGTGCCCGCGGTGACCGTGTTGATGGTCTTGGACTGATAGCCGACGGTGACCGTCACCGTGTTGCCGCTACCGGCCTCCGCGCTGCCGCCGCAGCCGGACAGCGGGAGGAGCAGGGCGGCCGTGGACAGGGCAACTGCCGTGCGTTTCATGGGAGTTCGGACCTCTCACCGGAGCAGATAGGGCATGTTGACCGTCACGGCTCCGGTGGGACAGCGGGCCGCGCACGGGCCGCAGTACCAGCACTCGTCGACGTGCATGTAGGCCTTGCCGTTGCTCTCGTCGATGGCGAGGGAGTCCAACGGGCACATGTCGACGCAGAGCGTGCAGCCGTCGATGCACTTCGACTCGTCGATGGTCACGGGCACGTCGGCCCGCTGGGGCGCCAAAGGCATGGCTGTCTCCAGGAAGGTCCAGCAAGAGAGGGCAGGGGAGAGGAGGGGAGGGGGAGGGTCCAGAGGGGGAGCTGTGGATCAGAGAGAGCGGTGCAGGAGGCCGCTCATCGTGATGCGGTCGCCGCGGAAGCGGATGAACTCCAGGTCGACCGGGCGGCCGTCGTCGAGATGCGTGAGGCGTTCCAGCATCAGGACGGCCGCGCCGCGCGGGGCTTCGAGTACGGCGGCGGAGTGGGTGTCCGCGTTCACCGCCTCCAGGGTGATCTCGGCGTGCCCGAGGGAGTGGCCGGTGATGGCTTCCAGGAGGCGGAAGACGTCGGTGTTCTCCAGGTCGGCGCCGAGCAGGGAGGTGCCGATGTCGAGCGGGATGTAGGTGAGGTCGAGGGAGAGGGGGAGGCCGTCCAGGCGGCGCAGACGTTCGATGTAGAGGACGTCCGAGCCGGGCGGGACGTGCAGGCGTTCGGCGACCGGGGCGGGCGCGGAGGCGGGGCCCATCGTGCGGACCTCGTTGGTGACCCGGCCGTGCTCGCGGAGGGTCTCCGCGAGGCCCATCAGCCGGTCCAGGCCGTGCGGGTACTTCTCGGCGACCACCACGGTGCCGACACCGGGCAGCCGTTCCACCAGCCCCTCGGCCCTGAGCAGGTCCAGGGCCTCGCGGACGGTGTTGCGGGTGGCGCGGTAGTCGGCGGCGAGGGTCGTCTCGTGCGGGAGCGTGCCGTCCGGGAACCCGCCGGCCAGCAGCTGGTGGCGGAGCAGATCGGCGAGCTGCCGTGCCTGGTCGGCGCGCAGCCGACGCCGCGCACGGTGGGCGGCGACGGTGGTCGCACCCTGCCCTGCGTGGTCTCGGACGCGCTCGCTGGATGGCATGTTTCGAACCATAGCGAGCCGGTAGGGAATGGAGTGTTGCGAGAGTGTTGCGCCACCAAGGGCTCCGCCGGTGGGGCGGGTGAGCTGGGCAAACGGTGGCTGTCGGGCTACATCTGCCACTACCGGCCGGGCCGGTGCCTCCTGCCGCCGGTCAGCCCAGCGCCGTCAACCCGGGAGCGAACGTGATCAGCAAGGGGAGCAGCGGCACCAGCGTCGCCACCGTCGCCGTCAAAGCCCTGTGACGGCGCCCGAGGCGAGCCGGAGGCTGCAGCAGTCGGTCCACCCGCTCGCCCAGCAGGCGGTGACTGGACGCGCAGGAGAGAACGCCCCGGTGCTGGTTCAGCTCGATCAGGGCCAGCGCCGTGGTGAGGTGACCGCAGCGACGCGATGCCGTGTCGTCCGCGGCCAGTTCCACCAGCCGGTGCGTCTGGTCGCAGAAGTGGGCGAAGAGCGGCACCCGGGGAAACCCCGTCGCGAGCGCCGTCGACAGATGCAGCAGCCAGTCGTGGTGAGCGCGGGCGTGATCGCGTTCGTGGGTGAGGACCGATTCCAGCTGAGGGTCGGTGAGGCGGTGCAGGGCGCCGGTGGTGACGACCAGCTGGGGCGGGTGACCCGGCATCCACCAGGCGTCCGGGTACTCGTCCTCCAGCACCAGGAGCGGTCCGCGGGCCTGGACGATGGAGGGCTTCGACGACGGTCGTGTCCTCGGACTCGACTCCGCCACCGGGGGTCACCCAGTAGGGATCGACGCCGGGCTTGGTGCGTTTGAT
>NZ_JBSFLV010000215.1:0-12948 GCF_053599215.1 Streptomyces sp. NPDC001002
GTCTCCGCGTTGCCGGGCACGGCGGAGAACGCGAGGGAGGCGGCACCGAGGGTGGCGACACCGGCGATCGCGATCCTGTGGCGACGGGTCAGGGCCCAAACGGATCACGGCTTTTGTAGCGCATGCCACAGGGCAGACAGGCAACCTCTCCCTCAATTCGGACATACAGGGGCCCTGGTGACGCTTCCGTCACCAGGGCCCCTTACGCGCGCGTGGCGCTCGCTCCGCCTCCGCCCGGCCCTACTCGGCCGCGACGACGGTGACTTCGCCGATGCCGAGAGCCGCCACGGGCTCCTTGATCTGCGCCGCGTCACCGACCAGGACGGTCACCAGACGGTCCACCGGGAAGGCGCTCACGGCGGCCGCGGTGGCCTCCACGGTGCCGGTCGCGGCGAGCTGCCGGTACAGCGTGGCCTGGTAGTCGTCGGGCAGGTGCTGCTCGACCTGGTCGGCCAGCGTGCTCGCCACGGCCGCCGCGGTCTCGTACTTCAGCGGCGCCACGCCCACCAGGTTCTGCACGGCGACATCGCGCTCGGCGTCGGTCAGACCGCCCTCGGCGAGCGTGCGCAGCACCGTCCACAGGTCCTGCAGCGCCGGGCCGGTGTTCGGGGTGTCGAAGGAGCCGCTGATGGCGAGCATCGCGGCCCCGGTGCCGTCCGGGGCGGACCGCAGGACCTGCCCGAACGCCCGTACGCCGTAGGTGTAGCCCTTCTCCTCGCGCAGGACGCGGTCCAGGCGGGAGGTGAGGGTGCCGCCCAGGCAGTACGTGCCGAGCACCTGCGCGGGCCACACGCGGTCGTGCCGGTCCGGGCCGACGCGGCCGATGAGCAGCTGCGTCTGTACGGCGCCGGGGCGGTCGACGATGATCACGCGCCCAGTGTCGTCGGCGGTCACCGGCGGCACGGGACGCGGCTCGGCCGAGGAGCCGGTCCAGGAGCCGAGGGTGTCGCCGAGCAGCTCGTCCAGGTCGATCCCGGTGAGGTCGCCGACGACCACGGCGGTGGCGGTGGCCGGGCGGACGTGCTTCTCGTAGAAGGCGCGTACGGCCGCCGAGTCGATGTTCTCGACGGTCTCCTGGGTGCCCTGGCGCGGGCGCGACATGCGCGAGGTCGCCGGGAAGAGCTCCTTGGAGAGCTCCTTGGCGGCGCGCCGGGAGGGGTTGGCCAACTCGTGCGGGATCTCGTCGAGGCGGTTGGTGACCAGGCGCTCGATCTCGCTGTCCGCGAACGCCGGCGCCCTGAGGGCGTCGGCCAGCAGACCGAGGGCCTTGGTCAGGCGCGAGGCGGGCACTTCGAGGCTGATCCGGACGCCGGGGTGGTCGGCGTGCGCGTCCAGGGTCGCGCCGCAGCGCTCCAGTTCGGCCGCGAACTCCTCGGCGGAGTGCTTGTCCGTGCCCTCGGAGAAGGCGCGCGCCATGATCGTGCCGACGCCGTCCAGACCGGCCGGCTCGGCCTCCAGGGGCGCCGCGAGGAGGACCTCCACGGCGACGACCTGCTGGCCGGGGCGCTGACAGCGCAGGACCGTCAGGCCGTTGTCGAGCGTCCCGCGCTCGGGGGCCGGGAACGCCCACGGCCTGGCCTCGCCCGCCTGGGGCTGCGGGTGGAATTCCATCGCGGCGAGCTCGGTCACTTGGCCGCCTCCTCGTTCTCGGTGGGCTCGGCGGATTCGGCGTGCTCGGCGGCGACGGGTTCGTAGACGAGCACCGCGCGGTTGTCGGGGCGCAGCCGGGCCTTGGCGATCTCCTGGACCTCCTGCGGAGTCACCTCAAGGACGCGCTGCACGGCGGTCAGGGCCAGCTGCGGGTCGCCGAACAGGACGGCGTACCGGCACAGTTCGTCGGCGCGGCCCGCGACCGTGCCGAGCCGGTCCAGCCACTCGCGCTCCAACTGGGCCTGGGCGCGCTCCATTTCCTCGTCCGTGGGGCCCTCCTCGGCGAACCGGGCGAGCTCCTCGTCGATGGCGGCCTCGATCTCCGGCACCTCGTGCTCGGCGGACGTCTTCACGTCCAGCCAGCCCAGGGAGGGCGCGCCGGCCAGCCGCAGCAGACCGAAGCCGGCCGCGACAGCCGTACGGTCGCGCCGCACAAGGCGGTTGTAGAGGCGGGACGACTCGCCGCCGCCGAGGATGGTCAGCGCGAGGTCGGCCGCGTCGCTCGCGCGCGTGCCGTCCTCGGGCAGCCGGTACGCGGCCATCAGGGCGCGCGCCGGCACCTCCTCCTCGACGACCTCGCGCAACTGCCCGCCCATGACGTCGGGCAGCGCGCCGTCACGCGGGACGGGCTTGCCGTCGTGCGCCGGGATGGACCCGAAGTACCGCTCGATCCAGGCGAGCGTCTGCTCCGGGTCGATGTCGCCGACGACCGACAGAACGGCGTTGTTGGGCGCGTAGTACGTGCGGAAGAACGCGCGCGCGTCCTCCAGCGTGGCCGCGTCCAGGTCGGCCATCGAGCCGATCGGGGTGTGGTGGTAGGGGTGGCCCTCCGGGTAGGCGAGGGCGGTCAGCTTCTCGAACGCCGTGCCGTAGGGGACGTTGTCGTAACGCTGCCTGCGCTCGTTCTTCACCACGTCCCGCTGGTTCTCCATGGACTCCTCGTCCAGGGCGGCGAGCAGGGAGCCCATGCGGTCGGCCTCCAGCCAGAGGGCGAGCTCCAACTGGTGGGTGGGCATGGTCTCGAAGTAGTTCGTGCGCTCGAAGCTGGTGGTGCCGTTGAGCGAACCGCCCGCGCCCTGCACCAGTTCGAAGTGTCCGTTGCCCTTCACCTGCTTCGAGCCCTGGAACATGAGGTGCTCGAAAAGGTGAGCAAGACCCGTGCGCCCCTTGACTTCGTGGCGCGAGCCGACGTCGTACCAGAGGCACACCGCCGCGACCGGGGTCAGGTGGTCCTCCGAGAGCACCACGCGCAGGCCGTTGGCCAGGCGGTGCTCGGTCGCTGTCAGGCCGCCGGTGTCTGCCTGGTCCGTGGCCGTGTGACCCATGGGCATGTACGTCCCTTCGATCGCGAATGCTGCGGTGGGAAACGGGGTTTTCCTGCCGGTCCTGCCACTGTATGCAAGCGTGCGGACGGTCGGCGAAGTTCCCGGTGGACGTACGCCCAGAGCGGATCGCGTAGCCTGCGGGCACGCCGGGCACAAGGGTCGATGTCGGGTCCTCGTCCGGGTTGTCAGTGCCGCGGTCCACAATGGTCGCGTCAGATACCGTTCACGCTTCAGCAAGAGTGAGCCGGAGGGACGCGGCCCGACGTGAGCGACCCGTAGGCGAGCTACCAGAAAAGAGGAGCCGGCAGCGATGGCCCGCCGTAGTACGAAGACCCCGCCGCCCGACGACTCGTACGAGGAGAAGATCCTCGACATCGACGTCGTCGACGAAATGCAGGGCTCCTTCCTCGAGTACGCGTACTCGGTCATCTACTCCCGAGCCCTGCCGGACGCCCGGGACGGTCTCAAGCCGGTGCACCGCCGCATCGTCTACCAGATGAACGAGATGGGACTGCGCCCCGACCGCGGCTATGTGAAGTGCGCGCGCGTGGTCGGCGAGGTCATGGGCAAGCTGCACCCGCACGGCGACGCGTCGATCTACGACGCCCTGGTGCGCATGGCCCAGCCGTTCTCCATGCGTGTGCCGCTCGTCGACGGCCACGGCAACTTCGGCTCGCTCGGCAACGACGACCCGCCGGCCGCCATGCGGTACACGGAGTGCCGGCAGGCCGAGGCAACCAGCCTCATGACGGAGTCGATCGACGAGGACACGGTCGACTTCAGCCCCAACTACGACGGCCAGGAGCGGGAACCGGTCGCCCTGCCGGCCGCCTTCCCGAACCTGCTGGTGAACGGCTCGTCGGGCATCGCCGTCGGCATGGCGACGAACATGCCGCCGCACAACCTCGCCGAGGTCATCTCCGCCGCCCGCCACCTGATCCGCTACCCGAACGCGGATCTGGACACCCTGATGAAGCACGTCCCGGGCCCCGACCTGCCCACCGGCGGCCGCATCGTCGGCCTCGCCGGCATCCGGGACGCGTACGAGACCGGCCGCGGCACCTTCAAGATCCGCGCCACGGTCGAGATCGACACCGTGACCGCCCGCCGCAAGGGCCTCATCGTCACCGAACTGCCCTTCACCGTCGGCCCGGAGAAGGTGATCGCCAAGATCAAGGACCTGGTCGGCGCGAAGAAGATCCAGGGCATCGCCGACGTCAAGGACCTCACCGACCGCGCCCACGGCCTGCGCCTGGTCATCGAGATCAAGAACGGCTTCGTGCCGGAGGCCGTCCTGGAGCAGCTCTACAAGCTGACGCCGATGGAGGAGTCCTTCGGCATCAACAACGTGGCGCTGGTGGACGGTCAGCCCCTCACCCTGGGCCTCAAGGAACTCCTTGAGGTCTACCTCGACCACCGCTTCGAGGTCGTTCGCCGCCGCAGCGAGTTCCGCCGCACCAAGCGCCGCGACCGACTGCACCTGGTGGAAGGCCTGTTGACGGCGCTCGTCGACATCGACGAGGTCATCCGGCTGATCCGCTCCAGCGACAACTCCGCGCAGGCGAAGGAGCGCCTGATGGAGCGCTTCGCCCTGTCGGAGATCCAGACGCAGTACATCCTGGACACCCCGCTGCGCCGCCTCACCCGGTTCGACCGCATCGAGCTGGAGTCGGAGAAGGACCGCCTGATCGCGGAGATCGCGGAGCTGACCCGGATCCTGGACTCGGACACGGAGCTGCGCAAGCTGGTCTCCACCGAACTGGCCGCGGTGGCCAAGAAGTTCGGCACCGAGCGGCGCACGGTCCTGCTGGAGTCCTCGGGCACCCCGGCGGCCACCGTGCCGCTCCAGGTCGCCGACGACCCGTGCCGGGTGCTGCTCTCCTCGACGGGCCTGCTGGCCCGCACGGCGAACGGCGAGCCCTTCCCGGAGGACGCCGACGGCAGACGCGCCAAGCACGACGTGATCATCTCGGCGGTGCCGGCCACCGCGCGCGGGGAGATCGGCGCGGTCACGTCCAGCGGCCGACTGCTGCGGATCAACGTGGTCGACCTGCCCCAGCTCCCGGAGACGGCGGCGGCGCCGAACCTGTCCGGCGGGGCGCTCCTGACGGAGTTCGTCTCCCTGGAGGGCGACGAGACGGTGGTCTGCCTGACCACGCTCGACGAGTCCTCCCCCGGTCTGGCGCTCGGCACCGAGCAGGGCGTGGTCAAGCGCGTGGTCCCCGACTACCCCACGAACAAGGAGGAGTTGGAGGTCATCACGCTCAAGGACGGCGACCGCATCGTCGGCGCGGTCGAGCTGCGCACCGGCGAGGAGGACCTGGTCTTCATCACGGACGACGCCCAACTGCTGCGCTTCCAGGCCGCGCACGTCCGGCCCCAGGGCCGACCGGCGGGTGGCATGGCGGGCATCAAGCTCACGGACGGCGCGAAGGTCATCTCGTTCACGGCCGTCGACCCGGCCGCGGACGCGATCGTCTTCACGGTCGCGGGCTCGCGCGGCACGCTCGACGACTCGGTCCAGACGACGGCCAAGCTGACCCCGTTCGACCAGTACCCGCGCAAGGGCCGCGCCACCGGAGGCGTCCGCTGCCAGCGGTTCCTCAAGGGCGAGGACTGCCTCTCCCTGGCCTGGGCGGGCCCCAACCCGGCCAAGGCGGCCCAGAAGAACGGCACTCCGGCCGACCTCCCCGAGATCGACCCGCGCCGCGACGGCTCGGGCGTGTCCCTCGCGAAGACGGTGGCGGTGGTGGCGGGACCGGTCTGACGGGTCCGGTCAGGACGGGTCCCGGGAGGGCTCTACGAGGTCCTCTCCCGGATCCCGTACGTCCTCCGGATCTTCTACGTCCTCCGGTTCCTGTACGTAGCGCAGGACGCCCCACATACCGTGCTCGTCGGCGGTGTGCGGGGCGTCGCTCGTACAGGCCTCCAACTCCTTGCGCAGGGCGGCCGCGTCGATGCCGGAGCCGATCAGGACGAGCTGGGTGAGGCGTGGTGCGCCGCCCGCGGGCCAGGGCTCGGGGTAGAAGCGCAGGAACGGCCCGACGGCGTGCACGGCGTACCGGTTCAGGGTGTCGTGGGCGCCGAAATCGACGTACCCCTTGATGCGGTAGAGCCCCTCGGGCCGGCTGTCGAGGAAGGCCATCAACCGGCGCGGGTCCATGGGGACTTCGGAGCTGACGGAGAGGGTGTCGTACGCGGTGTGGAGGTGACCGGTGTGGTCGTCCGCGTCGTGTTCGCCGTGCTCCCCGTGCGTGTGCAGGTCGTCGAAGGAGAGCTGCCCGAT
Source organism: Streptomyces sp. NPDC001002 (assembly GCF_053599215.1). NCBI lineage: Bacteria > Bacillati > Actinomycetota > Actinomycetes > Kitasatosporales > Streptomycetaceae > Streptomyces > Streptomyces sp. NPDC001002. The sequence continues at coordinate 6,262 of NZ_JBSFLV010000215.1, forward strand.
GCGTTCCTCGCTGGGCCGGCAGTCGAAGAGGAACTCGGGGTCGACGCGGCCGTAGGAGGCGGGGACGACGGCGGCATGGTCCACGAGGGACCGGACGAGCCCGAGGACACGGTCGCCGTCGGGCGCGCGGTCGAGCTTGTTGACCACCACGAGGTCGGCGAGGGCGAGATGCCGGTCGAGTTCGGGGTGCTTCGCGCGCGTGTCGTCGAACTCGGCCGCGTCGACGACCTCGACGAGACCTCCGTACACGATTCCCGGCAGTTCGCTGGCGAGGACCATGCGGACGAGTTCCTGGGGTTCGGCGAGTCCGCTGGCCTCGATGACGATGACGTCGATGCCGGCGGCGGGGCGGGCGAGCCGGTCGAGGTACTGGTCGAGTTCGCTGACGTCGACGGCGCAGCACAGGCAGCCGTTGCCGAGGGAGACGGTGGAGTCGCCGAGTGCGCCGGCCACCGCCATGGCGTCGATCTCGATGGCCCCGAAGTCGTTGACGATCGCGCCGATCCGGCTGCCGCCGCTGCGGTGGAGGAGGTGGTTGAGCAGAGTGGTCTTGCCCGAACCGAGGAAGCCGGCCAGGACGAGGACCGGGATCTGCTGCGGGCTGCGGTTCACCGTCGTACCTCTCTCGCGCCTGTGCGCACGCCGGATCGCGGATGCGGCGCGCGTACGAAGATTGACTGCCGACACAGGATACGAGCCGGAACAATCACTGCGAAGTGAACGATTGTTAGCAGCACTTGCGGGGCAGACGTTGGGGAAGGCGCCGGTTCGTGCGACCCTCGCTTCCCTCCGTGCGCCTCCTCTCCGCCTCCCCCGCCGATCAGAGCCGCTCGGCACTCTGGGAGACGGCAAGCGCCGCCCACCGCTCGCCGGTCCCCATCCGTCGACCCGAAAACCGACGACCGGCGGAACGGCCGCCTGATTCGGGGGTTGACATGATCACACAGAGGAACGTCGTGGGAAGGCTGGGGTTCGCCGCGGCCGGTCTGGTGCTCGCCAGCGCCGGAATCACCCTGGCCGCGGGTCGCCGGCGGCTCGAATCGGAGCGGTTGCAGGTGAAGCGGCTGGCACTGGAGGAACTCGCCGCTCGCCGCAGTGCCCAGGCACACCAGCAGCGCATGCACTGGGAGTTGCTGTCCAGGGCGATCGACGATCCTTCGCTGGCCGCCGTGATCGACACCTACGACTCGAGCATTCCCGCGGGGAAGCGACGGCAGTACCTCTACGCCAATGCCTGGTACATCAACCTCTACCACCTCTACCGTGCCGGGATCATCGACCAGGAGGGGTTCTACGGTCACGCACGCGAGCTGTTCCAGAACCCTCTGATGCGCGAGTACTGGGAAGCCTCCAAGGGGCAGCGCGCGACGCTCAAGAAGCAGTCCGACGAAGCCCGGCTCGGTCGCGTGGTGGACGGTCTCATCAAGGAACTTGACGACGCCGACACGGACGAGTGGTGGGTGGTGGGCGGGGACAGCCCGCCGCCCGACTGATCGCCACAGGGGATCCGGTCAACCCCGTGGGCAGCACAGGCTCGGTTCGGGTGACTTTCGGCGATGCAGGCGCACAGGCACCGGCTGCCCCAGTAGCCTGCTCGCGCCACTGCCCAAATCTTGTGTAAGGACCGGTAACCCCTTGAAGATCGTGCGCCGCATCGGTGTGCCTCCAAGTGCCCGAGGCAGCGCCTCAGGAGCGAACTGCCCCGACCTCTTCGAACTGAGTGACGGCAACTTCGCCATCATCGGCACCGAGGCCACTGAGGCGCTGGAGCGTGAACTGCCGGCAGACGCCTCCCGAGCCGACTACGAACGCATCGTCGTCGTCAGCCGGGAGACCCTGATCCGCGCCAAGGCCGACATCCCCGACGCCTGACCTTCCCTCACGGGCACGTCTCCACCCCAGCTCCGTCCCGTCCCACGCCCCGGCCGCACGCGATCGCGGCCCGAGCCGGGCATCCGTACGGCGAGCAGTCCGGCACCCCGTGACTGCTCGATCTTCCACCGATGAGGCCTGGCGCCAGAACGGCACCAGGCCACACGCGTTTCCTGGGCCATGTCCGGAACCCCGACCGGCGGCCCGCCCGCGCTTCACGTCAGGACGCCACGCAGCACCTCCAGCACCTCGGGCATGTGTTCGTTGAGGTAGAAGTGGCCGCCCGTGAAGGTGTGCAGGGTGAAGTCGGCCGTGGTGTGGTGGGACCAGGACTGGGCCTCGTCCGGGGTGACCTGGGGGTCCGTGTCGCCGGTGAGGACCGTGAGCGGGGTGTTCAGGGGCGGGCGGGGTGGGTGGCGGTAGGTCTCTATCGCCTCGTAGTCGGTGCGGACCGACGGGAGGATCATCGCGCGGAGTTCGGGGTCGTCGAGGAAGGCGGGGTCCACGCCGCCCAGTCGCCTGAGTTCGGCGACGACCCCGTCGTCGGTGCGCAGATGGACCGACTCCGCACGGTGGCGGGAGGGGGCGCGGCGGCCCGAGGCCATCAGGGCCCGGGGCGGGGTGCCCGCCGATTCGAGACGGGCCGTCACCTCGTAGCCGAGGAGGGCGCCCATGCTGTGCCCGAAGACGACCAGGGGGCGGTCCGCCCAGGGGGCCAGCGCGTCGGCCACCAGGTCGGCCAGGTGGTCGAGGCGGGTGATGCCCGGCTCGGCGCGACGGTCCTGGCGGCCTGGGTACTGGATCGCCAGCACGTCCGCCAGCGGGGACAGGGCGCGCGCGAACGGGACGTAGAGCGCGGCCGAACCGCCCGCGTGCGGCAGGCAGACCAGCCGTACGGGGGCGTCGGGGGCCGGCTGGAAGCGCCGTATCCACGGGTCGGTGGCCGCACGGCCGCCCGGCGTCGGGCGGCCGTGCACCGGTGCGGCCGTGTTCACCGGACCTCGGCCGGGGTCAGGGCGAGCAGGGCCCGGGCCGCGAGCCGGTAGCCCGTGGAGCCGAGGCCGGCGATCAGGCCGTCGGCGATCGGGGCGATCACCGAGGCGTGCCGGAAGGATTCCCGCGCCCAGATATTGGAAATGTGCACCTCTATCCAGGGACGCGGGTAACTGGCGAGTGCGTCCCGCAGACTCCAGCCCGCGATCATAAGCGCTCCAGGATTGACAATGGCACCCACCGTGTCATAGCCGTCCTGAATTGCGCGGATGAGTTCCGCCTCCGAATCGTGCTGGATGTTTTTCACCTTCCAGCCGCGGTCGGCGATCTCGTCCGCCACCGCTTCGGCTATGTCGTTGAGGGTCTCCGTGCCGTAGATCTCGGGCTCACGACGCCCGAGAATGCCGAGGTTCGGCCCGTTCAGGAGCAGCAGCTCGCTCATGTCGCCTCCAGGTGACTGCACTACTGAAAAAGCTAGAGCAATGCCGTGCGGGGAGGAATTGAGATTCCCTGTCGAGACCCTTGACAAGGGGGATATAGGGGTCCCCTAGGGGGATGACCCGCTCACTTCGGCCCCGGTAGATTCGGGGCACAGCTTTTGTCTGCGAAGGAGCGAAAGAGAAATGACTCAGAATTCTCGGCCGACCCCTGAATTCCCGGTATGGCCGCAGTTCGGGGACGAGGAGCGCACCGGTCTCATTCGCGCTCTCGAACAGGGCCAGTGGTGGCGGATGGGCGGCAGCGAGGTCGACACCTTCGAGGAGGAGTTCGGCTCCTACCACGGCACCCCGCACGCCCTGGCGGTCACCAACGGCACGCACGCCCTCGAACTCGCCCTGCAGGTCCTGGGCGTGGGCCCCGGCACCGAGGTGATCGTGCCGGCGTTCACCTTCATCTCCTCGTCGCAGGCGGCCCAGCGGCTCGGTGCCGTCGCCGTGCCGGTGGACATCGACCCGGACACCTACAACATCGACCCGGTGGCCGCCGCGAACGCGATCACCCCGCGCACCGCGGCGATCATGCCGGTCCACATGGCCGGCCAGATGTGCGACATGGACGCGCTGGGCAAGCTGTCCGCGGACAGCGGGGTGCCGCTGATCCAGGACGCCGCGCACGCGCACGGCGCGGAGTGGGCGGGCCGGAAGGTCGGCGAGCTGGGCGCGGTCGCCGCGTTCAGCTTCCAGAACGGCAAGCTGATGACGGCGGGCGAGGGCGGTCTCGTCACCTTCGTGGACGCCGAGCAGCGCGAGCAGGCCTTCCTGCGGCACAGCTGCGGCCGGCCGAGCACGGACCGCTACTACTTCCACAAGACCTCGGGCTCCAACTTCCGGCTGAACGAGTTCTCCGCGAGCGTGCTCCGTGCCCAACTGGCCCGGCTCGGCGGCCAGATCGACACCCGGGAGCGCAACTGGCCGGTGCTGTCGGGGCTGTTGGACCGGATCGACGGCGTACAGCCGCAGACCATCGACGAGCGGGTCACCCGCAACCCGCACTACATGGCGATGTTCCGCGTTCCCGGCATGACCGCCGAGCGCCGCAACCAGTTGGTCGACGCGCTGATCGCGCGCGGGCTGCCGGCCTTCGCGGCGTTCCGCGCGATCTACCGTTCGGACGGCTTCTGGGAGACCGGCGCGCCCGAGGAGAGTGTCGAGGCGATCGCCGCCCGCTGCCCGAACACCGAGGCGGTGTACGCCGACGCCGTCTGGCTGCACCACCGCACGCTGCTGGCCGGGGAGCGGGAGATGCACCAGATCGCCGACATCCTCTCCGACACCCTGGCGACGCTGTGACCACGCGCCCGCGCGTGGCCGTCGTGGGGCTCGGCTGGGCGGGGCGGGAGATCTGGCTGTCCCGGCTGGTCGCGCACCCGGCGTACGAGGTGGTGGCGGTGGCCGACCCGTCACCGGCGGCCCGCGAGGCCGCCGCGGCGGCCTGGCCGGACATCCGGGTGCTGGCCGACGTCGCGGACGTGACCACCGACCTGGCGGACCTCGCCGTGGTCGCCGTACCGAATCATCTGCACACTCCGGTGGCCACCGGTCTGCTGCGGCGAGGGGTGCCGGTCTTCCTGGAGAAGCCCGTCTGTCTCTCCTCCGCCGAGGCGGTGCGGCTGGCCGCGGCCGAGCGGGAGGCCGGTGCCGTGCTGCTCGCGGGCAGTGCCGCCCGCTACCGCGCGGACGTCGCCGCGCTGGGTGCCGCCGTGGCGTGCAAGGCCGGGGAGATCCGGCACATCGACGTGTCCTGGGTGCGGGCCAAGGGGGTGCCGGACGCGGGCGGCTGGTTCACCCGCGGCGATCTGTCCGGCGGCGGGGCCCTGGTCGACCTGGGCTGGCATCTGCTGGACACGGTCACCCCGCTGCTGGGCGACGTCGACTACGACCAGGTCGTCGGCTCCGTCTCCGGCGACTTCCTCAACGCGGCCGCGCACGGCACCTCCTGGCGGCACGGGGAGGGCCGGGCCCCGGCCGGCGTCGGGGACGTCGAGGACACCGCGCGGGGCTTCCTGGTCACCTCCACCGGAGTGTCGGTGGCCCTGCGGGCCAGCTGGGCCTCGCACGAGGCCCTCGACACCACCGTGATCCGCGTCGAGGGCAGCGCGGCGGCGATCTCGTTGCGGTGCACCTTCGGTTTCAGCCCCAACCGCGCGGGCGGCTCCGAACTGGTGCTGGTGAGCGCCGGTGACACCGTGCCGGTCCCGTTCGAGGAGGAATCGGTCGGCGCGGAGTACGACCGTCAGCTCGACGCCCTGCCCCGGCTGCTCACCGACCCCGGCTACCAGGGCCGGGCCGTCGCCGAGGCCCGCCGGACCATCGGCGTCATCGAACGGCTCTACGCCTCCGCGCGCCGGGACCGGCCCGCGCCGGCGGTGCCCGCCGCCGTGTGAACCCGCCCGACATCACCAGCTCCGTGCGGCCGGCCGTGGAGTGCCCCGCGGCGCTCCCGGCCCCGCCGCGCACCGACATGCCGTGCACCGACATATCGACGTCAGGGAGATCCCCATGCAGTCCGGTATCGCCTTCGCCCCCGACACGACCGGGGCCGCCGACCCGACCGACGGCCCGTTCAGCCACCCCAAGAGCGTGGTCGTCTTCGATCTCGACGGTGTGATCGTGGACAGTTTCCCGGTCATGCGGGAGGCATTCACGATCGCCTATGCCGAGGTCATCGGCGACGGAAAGGCTCCCTTCGAGGAGTACGAGCGCCATCTCGGCCGATATTTTCCCGACATCATGAAACTCATGGGGCTGCCGCTGGAGATGGAGGAACCCTTCGTCCGGGAGAGCTACCGGCTGGCCGGCCGGGTTCCGCTGTTCGCCGGTGTCACCCCGGTGCTGGAGGAGCTGCGCGAGCGCGGCTTCCGTACCGCCATCGCCACCGGCAAGGCCGGCGCCCGGGCCCGGCACCTGCTGGAGACCCTCGGTGTCCTGCACCACTTCGACCATGTGCTCGGCTCCGACGAGGTGGCCCGGGCCAAGCCCGCGCCGGACATCGTGCTGCGTGCGCTGGAGCTGCTCGGTGCCCGTCCCGAGGAGGCCATGATGGTGGGCGACGCCGTCACCGACATCTCGGCGGCCCGCGCGGCCGGTGTCGACACGGTGGCCGCGCTGTGGGGCGAGTGCGACGCGGCCGAACTCCTCGCCGCCGACCCCGACGCGGCCCTGCAGCGGCCGGACGAACTGCTTGCCCTGTGCCCGACGGTGGCCGAAGTCGCCTGATCCGGCGGCCTCTTCGCCCTCCGCCACCCCCGCGGCCCGGCCGGTGCCTCCCCTCCACCGGCCGGGGTGTAGAAACACCCCCGGGGAGGACGGCGGACACCAAGAT
>NZ_JBSFLV010000216.1:0-12353 GCF_053599215.1 Streptomyces sp. NPDC001002
GGTCCACGGTGAATTCGACGCCGTCGTCCTCGTCCGTCGGGTCCGGGTCCTGGTCCATCGTCATCGGCTCCGGCTCGCCCGGCTTCGCGCCACCGGCACCTGCGGGGCCAGCAGCACCGGCAGCCGGGTCGTGCGCGGCTTCGGCGGCACCTCGGCCACGGCCCGGGCAAGCGCCTGCTCCACACCGTGGACCACGGACAGATGACGGTCCGACCGGCCGAACGCGGTGTAGACCCACGGACGGCTGAGCACCTGCGCCGCATCCCCGGGCAGCACCACGACCACCGCGGGCCAGTGCGCCCCCACCGCCTGGTGCGCGGTCAGCGCCCAGCCGTGCCGCACGGACTGCTCCACCCGCTCCTTCGGTACGACGACGGTGGCGCCCGAGACGGACAGGTGCAGCCCGTCGGCGTCGGCCGTCACGACCTGGCCCGGCACCGAACGCCCAGGCTCGGGGGAGTAGGCGATCCGGTCACCCGGGTCGAACCCGCCGAAGCGGCCGGGACCGGGGTTGAGCCGCTCCTTCAGCGCCGCGTTCAGCGCGCGCGTGCCCGCCGCGCCGCCGTGCCCCGGCGTGATCACCTGCGTCTGCTCGGCCGGTACGCCGATCGCCCGCGGCACCGAGTCGGCGACCAGCTGCACGGTCCGGTGCACGGCCTCGCCCGCGTCCCGCACCGGCACGATCACGACCTCCTTGCCGGGCGCCTCGACCTGGTTCAGCTCACCGATGCCGACACCGGAGACCAGCTCACCGAGCGGTCCGGGGTCCGGCACCCGAGAGGCGACCGACGGGCAGACCCGCGCGGCCAGCAGATCGGCGAACACCCGCCCGGGCCCCGCGGACCACAGCCCCGCCGGATCACCGGCCAGCACCAGCCGCGCCCCGTCCGGCAACGACTCGACGAGCAACGCGGCACTCTCCACGTCCAGTTGAGGCGCGTCGAGCACGACGAGCAGATCCAGATCCAACGCACCCTCGCTGTCCCGCCCCGGCCCCTCGGCGCCGGAGAGCAGACCGGCGACGGTGGCGACGGGCCTGTCAGCTGCGCCGTCGTCCGCCACTGAGCCGCCAGTTGGGGGCTCGGTCGACGAACTGCCGTCCGAGGCAGGACCGTTGGGGCTCCCGGCACCCGTCAGACGCCCCGCGAACCGGTCCCGCCCGATCACGGAGTGCGCCGCGGCCCAGGCGCGCAGCCCGAAGCCGGTCGCCGCGTCGAGCAGTGCCGCCGGTTCGACGAGGGACGCCTCGCCGCCGGTGTGGAGCACCAGGGCGTGGCCCGCGACCGCGCGGAGGAGTTCGGCGGTCGAGCCCTTGGCCGCGCCGGCGGCCCGCTCCCACTCCTCGGCCGAACCGTCCTCCTTCGGCACCGAGTTGATCACCCGGGCCAGACCGTCGGCGAGGCTCTCCTCCGCGAGCGCGTACCGCTCAAGTCCGATCAGGACCCGGACCGGGCGCTCCACACCCTCGCCGTCCTCGTCGTCTCCCTCGCCCTCGTCGCTCTCGCGCTGTTGCGCGGGTGCCGGCACCGGCGCGGTCGGGTCGAGGGCGTCCTCGAAGACCAGCGCCTCGCCCTCCGCGACGGTGCTCTGTACGGCCGCCTCCGGATCCGGCACGCCCCGCTGGGCCAGCGCGGCGGTGAGCGTCGGCATCTCCAGCGCGGTGTGCCCGGCCAGCGCCGCCTGCTCCAGGAGCCAGCCGGTGAGCGCCCGGCCGCGCCGCTCGTCGTCCGGACCGCACTCCGCGCCGAGCAACGCCCGCGCGAAGCCGTCCGCCTGCTCGGGACGCACCGCGCCGACGCGCAGCAGCAGCCAGGGGTCGGCCCGCAACTGGTCCTCCGCCCCCTCGCCGAGCGCGGCGGCGACCTGCGCGGCGAGCGCGTCCGGAGCGCCGCCCTCGGTCAGCACGCGGCGTACGGCATCGACGGACCCCGTCGGCGGGACGGGGGACGCGGGCGCGGCGGCGGCCGGCGCGGACTGCGGACGACGTACCGGCTCGGCGTCGGGCCGGCGCGGGGCCGGCGGTTCACGCAGGGCCACGGCGACCGGCTTCTCGCCGCTCTCCACGGCCCGCACGGCGGCCAGCAGATCCGCGGCCGTCCCGCTCAGCTTGGCGCCGGCCGCGATGGGCCCCTGCTTCTCGGCCTTGCGCCGCTCGATCCGCTCCCGCTCGATCCGCTGCGCCGCCAACTCGGCCTCGGCCTCGGACTTCTGCCGGGCGGCCTCACCCTCGGCGTCGGCATCTCCCTTGCCCTCGGCCGCACTTCCCTCGGCGGCCTCGCCTTCGCCACCGGCCTCGCTGTCACCGTCGGCGGACCCGGCCTCGTCGCCGGAAGCCTCTGAGACCCCCTCGGCGGAAGCTCCCGATTCCCCTTCGCCGGAAACCCCGGACTCCCCTTCGGCGGAGGCCTCTTCCCCCGAGGCCCCCTCCACCGCGCCCTCCGGCTCGACGCCCCCCGGTGTCCCCGGCTCCGATTCCTCCGTGGTCTCCGGTTCCGTGCTCACAGCGTGCTCCAGTCGTGATCGGGATAGCGGTGCACGGGCGCCGACACATCGTCGAGCGCCCGGCAGATCTCGTCAGGAAGACTAAGGGCCTCCACTGACAATGCCGCCGTGAGCTGCTGTGCGTTGCGCGCGCCGACCACCGGCGCGGTCACGCCGGGCCGGTCGCGGATCCAGGCCAGGGCGACCTGAAGGGGCGTCACGGCCAGCCCGTCCGCCGCGGTCTGCACGGCGTCCACGATGCGGCTCGCGGTGTCGTCGAGGTACGGCTCGACGAACAGGCCCAGATGCTCGGAGGCGCCGCGCGAGTCCGGGGGAACGGCGTCGCCTCTGTACTTGCCGGTGAGCACCCCGCGCCCCAGCGGCGAGGACGGCAACAGGCCGATCCCCAGGTCGAGGGCGGCCGGCAGCACCTCGCGCTCGACCCCGCGCTGCAGCAGCGAGTACTCCATCTGCGTGCTCGACAGCCGGGTGCGGTTGCCCGGCGCGGCCAACTGCCAGGTCGCCGCCTTCGCGAGCTGCCAGCCGCAGAAGTTGGAGACGCCGGCGTAACGGGCCCGCCCGCTGCTCACGGCCAGGTCGAGCGCGTGGAGGGTCTCCTCCAGCGGGGTGTACGGGTCGAAGGCGTGGATGTGCCAGACGTCGACGTAGTCCGTGCCCAGCCGGGCCAGCGAGGCGTCCAGCGCGGCCAGCAGATGCCCGCGCGAGCCGTCGAAGCGCCGGTCCGGGTCCGGCACGCTGCCCGCCTTGGTGGAGATGACCAGGTCCCGCCGGGGGACCAGCCCTTCTATGAGGCGTCCGAGCAGATACTCCGCCTCGCCGTCGCCGTACACATCGGCCGTGTCGACGAGTGTCCCGCCCGCTTCCCAGAAGGTCTTCAGGACGTCCGCGGCGTCGTGCTCGTCGGTGTCCCTGCCCCAGGTGAGTGTGCCGAGTCCGATGCGGGACACGCGAAGACCGGTACGGCCGAGATGCCTCTGCTCCATGAACGCCGACATTACTGGCCATGGATCGAGCTGTGGGTGCCTGTGGACAACGGATTCATGACACAGCACCCCGCTGATGTGGGCCGACCGACACGACCGCCACCTGCCCCGATCCGCGCCCGCGCGCTAAGGTCAGCCGGCAAGGGACGTTACTGATCGGTAAGGGGAATCGGCCATGCAGCTCGGGATCAACCTCGGCTACTGGGGTGCCGGAATGGACGGGGACAACCTCGCGGTCGCGCAGGAGGCCGACCGGCTCGGGTACGCCGTGTGCTGGGCCGCCGAGGCCTACGGGTCGGACGCGGCGACCGTGCTCTCCTGGGTCGCCGCCAAGACCGAGCGGATCGACATCGGCTCGGCCATCTTCCAGATCCCGGCCCGCCAGCCGACGATGACCGCGATGACCGCCGCGACCCTCGACTCGCTCTCCGGCGGCCGCTTCCGGCTCGGTCTCGGTGTCTCCGGCCCGCAGGTCTCCGAGGGCTGGTACGGCGTCAAGTTCGACAAGCCGCTGGCACGCACGCGTGAGTACGTCGAGATCGTCCGCAGGGCGATGACCCGCGAGCGCCTGTCGTACGACGGAGAGCACTGGACGCTGCCGCTGCCCGACGGCCCCGGCAAGCCGCTCAAGCTGATCGTGCACCCGGAGCGCGAGCACATCCCGCTCTACATCGCCGCGATCGGCCCCAAGAACCTGGAGCAGACCGGCGAGATCGCCGACGGCGCCCTGCTGATCTTCCCCTCCGCCGAGCACCTGGAGGAGACCGCGATCAGCCACCTGCGCGCGGGCCGCGAGAAGGCCGGCCTGACCCTCGACGGATTCGACGTCTGCCCGACGCTCCCGCTCGCCCTCGGCGAGGACAAGGACGTCACCACGCTCGCCGACGCCTTCCGCCCCTACACCGCGCTGTACGTCGGCGGCATGGGCAGCCGCAAGCAGAACTTCTACAACCAGCTCGCCCGGCGCATGGGCTACGAGGAGGCGGCTGTCGAGGTCCAGGACAAGTACCTGTCCGGCGACAAGCAGGGCGCCGCGGCCGCGGTCCCGCACGACCTGATCGACAAGACCACGCTGCTCGGGTCCGTGGAGCGCATCGCGGACCGGATGAAGGAGTACGCGGCGGCCGGCGTGACCACCCTGACGCTGGCGCCCGCGGGCTTCACGCTCGACGAGCGGATCGCCGCGCTCCGGGCCGGCACCGAGGCCCTGGAGCTCGCCGGGCTGGCCTGACCGCACGGCGGCCTCGCGAGGGCCTCACGAGGAAGTTCTGCGGCCGTGGTGGGGGCTCGGGGGTCTCCCCGCCACGGCCGTCACGGGGAACAACGCGCCGAGGGCCCGGGCGGTTACGCCTCCCGGCGACCCGTGCCGTTACGTCCGCAGGCGTCCCCGGGAGTCCTCCTTTTGGCGGAGTTGTCCGACACAGCTGTTGCAGCACCTCTGACGCCGCATTTGACTCGTTCTTTGCGGATTACTGCGATTTCCGCGGCGGCACGCGAACCCGCAGAGAGGTGTCCACGATGCTTTCGGCCAAGAGCCTGTTCCAGGAGATCCTCGACGACGACGAGTCCTTCGCCCTGTTCTGCTCCATCGCGGCCAGCGGTGAGTCGCAGGGCGGCTGGGAGAACGCGCGCATCGCCGCGCTGGTACCGCCCGACGAGCGCGCACTCGCCCCCAAGATCACCCGGCACGGCGCGGACGAGGACAAGCACGGGCGGATCTTCAACGCCCTCATGAAGAAGCGCGGCCTCAAGCCCGTCCCCGTCCCGCACGACACCGACTACACGATGCTCCTGGAGAAGCACGGCATCGGTCTCGCCCACGAGAAGCTCAAGAGCGACGAACCGCTCACCGTCCAGGACATCGTCACCTACCTCGCCCACAGCCGGGTCACCGAACAGCGCGCCTCCGAGCAGATGGAACTGCTGCGCAGGCACTTCGCCGACCACCCCGACCTCGGCCGCGCGGTGAGGATGATCTCGAACGACGAGGACAACCACCTCGCCTACTGCCACGAGGAACTCCTGCGCTTCGCACACGCCGGACACGGCCGCGCGATCCAGCGCACGCTGCGGGAGTGCGCGCTGGCCGAGATCCGCGTCTACCGGGATGTCAGCCTCGCCGTGATGGACCACATGGGCCGCATCCTCGGCTGGCCCCGCCCCAAGTCGGCGGTGCTCGCGGCCGGCATCCACGCCGTGTACGCCTACGAGCGCACCGCGGGCTGGCGCCGCATGGTGAGCCTCAGGATGCCCGAACGACGCGACGCGCTCGGCGGCCCCGCCACCACGGCCCCCGAGTTCGCCTGACCGAAGCCCCGCCCCGTCACCGACTCCCGCCCTACAACCAGCCCCTCTTCTTGAAGAGCCGGTACAGCACCACCTCCAGGGCGGCCATGAGCGCGATGACGCCCGGATACCCCCACATCCAGTGCAGCTCCGGCATGTGATCGAAGTTCATGCCGTAGATGCCCGCGATCATCGTGGGGACCGCCGCCATGGCCGCCCACGCGGAGATCTTCCGCATGTCGTCGTTCTGCCGGACGCTCATCTGCGCGAGATGCGCCGACAGGACGTCCGAGACCAGCCGGTCCAGGCCCTCCACCGACTCGTTCACGCGCGTGAGGTGGTCGTTGACGTCCCGGAAGAAGGGCCGCGCCTTCTCGTTGACGAAGGGCACCGAAAGACCGGACTGCCCGAAGCCCGCCAGCCGGGTCAGCGGCAGCGCCAGCGGCCCGGTCGCCCGCCGGAACTCCAGCACCTGCCGCTTGAACGTGTAGATCTTCGACGCGGTGTTGCGCGAGCCCCCGCGGTCCGGCGAGAACACCTCCGCCTCCAACTCCTCCAGGTCGGTCTGCAACTCGGTCGCGACGTCCAGGTAGTGGTCGACGACGTCGTCGGCGATCGCGTACAGCACCGCGGTGGGTCCCTTGTGGAGCATCTCGGGCTCGCGTTCGAGCCGCTCCCGTACGGCCTTGAGCGGGGAGCCCTCGCCGTGCCGGACGGTCACCACGAACGCGTCGCCGAGGAAGACCATGACCTCGCCGCTGGAGACCCGGTCGCTCTCCTGCTCGTAGAGGACCGGTTTGAGCACGAGGAACAGCGAGTCGTCGTAGACCTCCAGCTTGGGCCGCTGATGTGCCGTCAGGGCGTCCTCGACCGCCAGCGGGTGGAGCCCGAACTCCCGGGTGACGAGGTCGAATTCCTGCTCCGAGGGCTCGTACAGACCGATCCATACGAAGCCGCCCCTGGCCCGCGCCTCGTCCAGGGCGTCGGAGAAGTCCGCGGGGCCTTCCGTACGTTGTCCGTCGCGGTAGATGCCACAGTCGACGATCACGGAGCGTATTCTCCCGTCGCCCGCACTCCACCGCATCCGGTGGTGTGCCTACCCTGGGCCGCATGCCCACGTTGATCCTGGTCCGGCACGGACGCTCCACCGCCAACACCGAAGGCGTGCTCGCCGGCTGGACGCCCGGCGTCGCGCTCGACGAACGCGGGGCCGCGCAGGCCGCCGCGCTGCCCGGCCGCCTCGCCGAGCTGCCGCTCTCCGAGATCGTCACCAGCCCGCTGCAGCGCTGCCAGGAGACGCTCGCCCCGCTGCTGGCGGCCCGCCCGGACGTCACCGTCCACACCGAGGAGCGGATCGGCGAGTGCCACTACGGCGACTGGTCCGGCCGCAAGCTCGCCGAACTCATGGACGAGCCCCTGATGCAGGTCGTCCAGGCGCACCCGACGGCCGCCGCGTTCCCCGGCGGCGAGTCGATGCGGGCCATGCAGACCCGCGCCGCCGAGGCCGTACGTGAGTGGAACGCGCGCGTGGAGCGCGATCACGGCCCCGACGCCGTCTATCTGATGTGTTCGCACGGCGACATCATCAAGTCTCTTGTGGCGGACGCACTCGGACTTCATCTCGACCTCTTCCAGAGGATCTCCGTAGATCCGTGTTCCATCACCGCGATCCGTTACACACGCCTGAGGCCGTTTCTCGTTCGCCTCGGTGACACCGGTGATTTCACCTCCCTGGTGCCGCGCGAGGACCCGCCGGCCGACGACGCCCCGGTCGGGGGCGGTGCGGGCGCACCGTGATCGTCGGGCGCAGTAGGGTGAAGCGGTCGCTCTAGCGCCGGTCCCTTTGTCGATCCCCGATTCCAGGAGACAGGACGTGTCCCGTCAGGTGTTCCTCTACGACCCCCCGGACCGCTTCGTGGCCGGTACGGTCGGACTGCCCGGACGCCGTACGTTCTTCCTCCAGGCCACCGCGGGCCCCCGGGTGACCAGCGTGGCCCTGGAGAAGACCCAGGTCGCCGCCCTCGCCGAGCGCATGGAAGAGCTGCTCGACGAGGTCGTACGGCGCAGTGGCGGCAACGCCCCGGTTCCGGCCGTGGTGCCCACCGAGATCTCCGACTCCGCCCCCCTGGACACCCCCATCGAGGAGGAGTTCCGGGTCGGCACCATGGCGCTGGCCTGGGACGGCGAGGGCGAGCGCATGATCGTCGAGGCGCAGGCCCTGGTGGAGCTGGACGCCGACTCCGAGGAGGACCTCGCCGAGGCCGAGGAGCGCCTCCTCCAGGACGAGGAGAACGGCCCCCCGATGCTGCGGGTCCGGTTGACCGGCGCCCAGGCCAGGGCCTTCACCAAGCGCGCCCTCGACGTCGTCAACGCCGGGCGGCCGCCGTGCCCGCTGTGCAGTCTCCCGCTCGACCCGGAAGGACACGTATGTCCGCGCCAGAACGGATACCGCCGCGGAGCGTGAGCACGGCAGAGCTGCTGACCCGGGGCGAGCTGACGGTCCGCGGGCAGATCAGGGAAGCGTCCAACGCGGTGCTGTACTGCTCCGTCTCCCACGAGGGACAGGAGGCCACCTGCGTCTACAAGCCCGTCCGCGGTGAGCGCCCCCTGTGGGACTTCCCCGACGGCACCCTCGCCCAGCGCGAGGTCGCCGCGTACGAGGTCTCCGAGGCCACCGGCTGGGGCCTGGTGCCCCTGACCGTGCTGCGCGACGGGCCCTTCGGCGAGGGCATGTGCCAGCTGTGGATCGAGGGCGAGGCGGGCTCCGAACTGCTCGGCCTGGTGGACACCGAGGAGCCCGCGCCGGGCTGGAAGGCGATCGGGTTCGCGGAGGTCGGCGAGGGCGAGACCGCGCTGCTCGTGCACGCCGACGACGAGCGGCTGCGCCGGCTCGCCGTCCTGGACGCGGTCATCAACAACGCCGACCGCAAGGGCGGGCACCTGCTGCCGGCGGCAGGCGGCCGGCTCTACGGCATCGATCACGGCGTGACCTTCAACACCGAGAACAAGCTGCGCACCCTGCTGTGGGGCTGGGCGGGGGAGCCGCTGACCGCAGAGGCGGTCGACGTCCTCAAGGGCCTCCAGGAGGCGCTGGGGGCGTCTGGCGCGCTCGCCGAGCGGCTGACCGCGCTGATCACCCCGGCCGAACTCGACGCCACCCGCGCGCGCGTGGACGACCTGCTGACCTCGGGGAAGCACCCCGCGCCCAGCGGCGAGTGGCCGGCCATCCCCTGGCCGCCCGTCTAGCGGACCCCGCGCACCCAGGCTTCCTGCACATCGGGCCGTACCGCGCAAGCAGGCCTTACCGGCCATCCGGCCCGGTCCGGTTCGTATACGGAACATCCGTCCGGTTAGGCTCATGACATGCATGCCTGGCCCGCTTCCGAGGTCCCCGCCCTGCCTGGTCAGGGCCGCGACCTGAGGATCCACGACACCGCGACCGGTGGTCTGGTCACCCTCGACCCCGGTCCCGTCGCCCGTATCTACGTCTGCGGCATCACGCCCTACGACGCCACCCACATGGGACACGCGGCGACCTACAACGCGTTCGACCTCGTGCAGCGCGTGTGGCTCGACACCAAGCGCCAGGTTCACTACGTCCAGAACGTGACCGACGTCGACGACCCGCTCCTGGAGCGGGCCCAGCGCGACGACGTCGACTGGGTCGACCTCGCCGAGCAGGAGACGGCCCTCTTCCGTGAGGACATGACCGCCCTGCGGATGCTGCCCCCCAAGCACTACATCGGCGCGGTCGAGGCGATACCCGGCATCGTCCCGCTCGTCGAGCGGCTGCGGGACGCCGGCGCGGCCTACGAACTCGAAGGTGACGTCTACTTCTCCGTCGAGGCCGACCCCAACTTCGGCAAGGTCTCCGGCCTCGACGCCGCCGCCATGCGGCTGCTGTCCGCCGAGCGCGGCGGCGACCCCGAACGTCCCGGCAAGAAGAACCCGCTCGACCCGATGCTGTGGATGGCCGCCCGCGAGGGCGAGCCCAGCTGGGACGGCGGTTCGCTCGGCCGCGGCCGGCCCGGCTGGCACATCGAGTGCGTCGCCATCGCCCTCGACCACCTCGGCATGGGCTTCGACGTCCAGGGCGGCGGCTCCGACCTCGCCTTCCCCCACCACGAGATGGGCGCCTCGCACGCCCAGGTGCTGACCGGCGAGTTCCCGATGGCCAAGGCGTACGTGCACGCCGGCATGGTCGGTCTCGACGGCGAGAAGATGTCCAAGTCCAAGGGCAACCTGGTCTTCGTCTCCGCGCTGCGCCGCGCCGGCGTCGACCCCGCCGCCATCCGGCTCGCCCTGCTCGCCCACCACTACCGCGCCGACTGGGAATGGACCGACCACGTCCTCCCGGAGGCCGAGGCCCGGCTCGCCCGCTGGCGCGCCGCCGTCTCCCGTCCCGACGGCCCGTCCGCCGAGACGCTCGTGGAGGAGCTCCGCGAGGCCCTCGCGAACGACCTCGACGCCCCGGCCGCGCTCGCAGCGGTCGACCGCTGGGCGGCCCTGCAGCGGGACCGCGGCGGCAGCGACGAGGGCGCCCCCGGCGTCGTATCGCGCGCGGTGGACGCCCTGTTGGGCGTGGCGCTCTAGCAACCGGCAGGCGGACAGGGGCGGTTCCTCGCGAGGGGAGCCGCCCCTGTCCGCCGATCACCCGTGTCCGTCAGCCCGTTACGACCAGCCCGACGATCTCGTCGTCCGAGAACCACACCCGGACGTCCGGCCGTCCGCTCGCGAAGGCGGAGTGCACCGCCTGACGGATCTCGGGGGAGGGGTGGTTCAGGCTGCGCCAGGCGCCGGCCACGAACAGCCGGATCCTGGGCGGGAGTTCGGGCGGATACGGCAGCAACTCGTCCCAGTACCGCTCGGCCTGGCCCGAACCGACCGCGTGCGGCAGCAGTTGACCGACCGCCGCCCTGATGTCCGGCCGGTTGCCGATCCGCTGCGAGACGGGTCGGCCCGGCGCGTCCTGCTGCGGGGAACCCGAGGCCCGTAAGACCGCGCGGGCCCGCTCCGGGGTCATCGGTGGCCGAGCCGCCGCCTTCAGCATGCCCTGGAGCGCGGCCAGCGCCCCGCCCACCACCGGGGAGGCGGCGGAGGTCCCCGAGAACGTGTCCGTGTACCAGGCGATCTCCTCGGTTCCGCCCCGCAGATCACCGGGCCGGTCCCAGCAGCCGCCGGTGGTGGTGACCTCGCGGCCCCAGCCCTGCGCGTCCACGCGGGCACCGTAGTTGGAGAACGCGAGGCGTGACCGGTCCGGGCCGTGGTCGCGGCCGTGCGTGCCGGGCGGCGGCGCGCCCGCGCCGACCAGGACGGCACCGGAGCACCCGTGCGCGGGGTTGAACGGGTTGCGCCACCACTCGGGGAACTCGGCGGGACGGCGCTCGTACAACGCGTCGTCGAGCGACTCGCCGCCGTTGCCCGCGGCCGCCACCACCAGGACACCCCTCGCGGTCGCGTACCGGACGGCCGCGTAGTCGTCCGGCCACCACTCGATCGCCAAGTAGCCGCGCTGGTCCTCGCGTTCGGCGTACTCGAAGCGCGGTCCGGGGCGGTGGAGTTCGACGAGTACGACGTCCCCCGGGCCGAGCCGGTCGGCCGCCGCGTGGATCGCCGCAGCCGTGCCGATGCCCTGCACGGACGCGGCGGCGGTGACCGCCTCCGGCACGATCCCGGTGACCCCGGACTCGCCCCGGTCCCCTCCGATCACCCCGATCACCGCCGTGCCGTGGTTGCGCCACGCGAGGTCGGTCAGCGGAGTCCCGATCACGACACCGGCGAGCCGCCCGGCCAGATCCTGGTGCCCCAACTGCCAAGCGCCTTCTACGTCGATGACGGTCACCCCCTGCCCCGACCCGCCGGGCCGCTGCCAGGCCCAGTGCGCGTCCGTCCCCTCGGGCGCGGCACGCAGATAGCCCTGCCGGCCGCTGAAGTCGGGTGTGACCGGGGCGCTCTCCGCCAGCCTGCGGTCGTCGTCGGCGACCGTCGCGGGCACGGCACCCGGCTTCACGTACGCCGTCGCTATCCCCGGCAACGCGGCGATCCGCGCCCGCAGTTCATGTGTGCGCCCCTCGCCGCCGCGCACCCGGTAGAACTGCGCGAGATCGGGCCCGTCGTCCGCCGCGTCCGTCGTCCTGAGGCGCACCTCGCTGCCGAACAGCGGCTCCAGCACGAGCCGTTCCTCGGCGAGGAACAGGTCGAGCGCCGACACGTCGACGTCGACGGCGGAGCGGACGCCCTCGGCCCCGGCCCGCAGACCGGCCTCCGGCCGCGCGACGACGATCAGTTCGGGCTCGGCACCCCGGTACACGAAGCCCGCCCCGCCGGGCCCCGGCCCCGATCCATCGCCCGGTTCCCCCGCCCGCTGCACCTGCTCGCTCATCGGACACGGCCCCCTTCCCCCGTCACATGAAGACCTTCGTGTACCCGAGGACGCTCGTGAAGACCCTCGTCACATGAAGAAGGGCGGTGCGCGACGCGCACCGCCCTCTCGTTCATTCCTCAGATAGGAAGAGCGTCGGGGAGGGGAAGAGTGTTAGTGTGTGGGTGTAGATATAGGTGGTGGCCGGATAATTAAAAAAA
>NZ_JBSFLV010000217.1:0-12333 GCF_053599215.1 Streptomyces sp. NPDC001002
GGACACGGGAGCGAGCGGGAAGTGGATCGGGGCGCACCGGGAGAGCGGCGAGACCCTGCACGCCTATGTGACGCTGGCCAAGCCGCAGGAGTGCGTCAACTTCCGTCCGGTACGCGGTCGGTGCGAGGTGCGCGGACCCCGTCGAGGTCCGTCTCCTGCGCCACCGCGGCGGGCGTGCCCGAGGTGGCCTGCCGGAACGCGGACGCGCCGCCGACCAGCGGTACGCGCGCGGACGTACGGGACAGGTCGACGGTGAGCGTCGGCTTGTCGGCCGGCGGGTCGATGAGGTCCTTGTCGGTGCCCGCGACGATCAGGGCGAGGCGGTGGCCGGCCGGGACGACGTGGTCGGTGGCCGCGAGGTCGAGCGTGATGGTGTACGCCTTGCCCGGCGTGAGCGGAACTCCCTTGCGGTCGGAGGCGTAGTTGCCGAGGTCGGCCCAACCGCGGCTGAACACCGTGTAGTCGACGGCGGTCTTCTTGGCCGCGGTGTTCTTGAAGCAGGCGTTGTCGCCCGTGGTGCTCGCGCCCCAGCAACTGCGGTCGGTGAGCGTGCTGATGCCCTCGCCGCCGGCCGCGTAGTCGCGGATCGTGTCGGGGCCGAGGTCGACCAGGACAGCGGAGAGGTGAGCCGTCGGGGTGGTCGGGGTCACGGTGACGGTGACCTTGGAGGAGCCGGACACACGCAGATCACTGCTGAGCGGCGTCGTCACGAAGCCCGCCTTCGCCGGGGTCGACGTGTCGATCTGGGCGGCCCAGTCGGTCTCGCTCAACTGCGGGTCGTCGGTGAACGTTTCGGTGCCGTCGCCCTTGGTGAGGCCGAGGGTGCCGACGCCCGCTTGGGCGCCCTGATCGGGGCGCAGGGTCGTGGTGGCCGTGCCGCGCGGGGGCCAGACCGAGGAGGTGACCCACTGGTCGGGATGGCGCTCGACGTCGGCCATCGGCTCGCGGTCGATTCCGTTGTCGTAGCCGAGGAGTTCGTGGTCGAACCAGCGGTGCAGGGTGTCGACCCAGGCCCCGCGGCGGAAGTCGAAGGGGTCGACGTGGCCGGTCTGGGAGAGCCAGATCTTGCGCTCGACGCCGTTCTTGGCGAGGGCGTCCCACCACTGGCCGAAGTGCTTGGTGCGGACGTTGAGGTCCTGCAGGCCGTGGGTCAGGAAGACGCTCGCCTTGACCTTGCTCGCGTCCTTCACGTAGTCGCGCTCGGTCCAGAACTTCGTCCAGTCACCGGTGCGCGGGGCGCCGTCGACGATCTTCTGCTGGACGGCGGCGCACTTGGCGCGGGCGTCGGGGCTGTCGACGTAGTCGGAGAGCCAGTCGGGGCCCGAGTCGTAGAGGGGAGCGCCCTTGGCGAAGTAGTAGTCGTACCAGGAGGAGATGGCGCTGATCGGGACGATCGTCTTCAGGCCCTTGACCCCGGTGGCGGCGACGCCGTTGGCGATCGTGCCGTCCCAGCTCTTGCCGATCATGCCCGTCTTGCCGTTGGTCCAACTCGCCTTTGTGCGTACGGTCCCGGTGCGGCTGGTGTACGCCTTGGCGCGGCCGTTCAGCCAGTCGACGACGGCCTTGGCGGACTGGATGTCGGAGCGGCCGCCGACGTCGACGCAGCCGTCGGAGCGGTTGGTGCCGGCGAGGTCGACGCCGACGAACGCGTAGCCGCGGGGTACGAAGTAGTTGTCGTAGAAGAGCGGCATCTGGACCACGTCACCATTGGCGTCGTAGGTCTTCAGCTGGCTCTCGTTGCCGCGGCCGCAGCAGGAGTAGTACGGGCTGGCGTCCATGACGACCGGTATCTTGCGGCCCTGTTGGGCGGGTTCGCGGGGCCGGACGATGTCCACGGCCACGCGGTCGTGCTTCCCGTCGCCGTCTCCGTCGAGGCCGGTGTCCACCCAGACGGCCTCGCGGACAGCGTTGTCGTAGGAGTAGACGGGTTGGCTCTCCCGGGGCGCCGCGTGGGCCGCCATCGGGGTGAGGAACGCGGCCATGAGGGCGGCGATGGCCGCCGTCGCGAGCGGTCTCCAGGTCGTGAAGCGCGTGCGTGTCGGCATGCGCGGGACGGTACCTCGGTCAACTCCCGCGCAGAAGAGGGCTATGCGCGAACTGTGGTGACCCTGTGGCCGAATCCGGCCCCTGCGCGGACCTCGCTCATGTCGGCCGAATGGCGATCGTGTGACAGGAGGGGCCGTGGACAGCGATGGGTGCACAGGGTCTGAATAGGCTCCGAACAGACTTCGTGCCCCCAACACTTGGAGCCTTTCGTGCACCGCAGAATCATCGCGCCGGGCGCACTCGCCGCCGCGTCCCTGATGCTGGCGATCCCGGCGTCGGCCGCGAGCTACTCCCCCGGCGCGCCCGGTATCGGCGACCCCTACTACCCGGCCTACGGCAACGGCGGATACGACGTCTCGCACTACGACCTGAGGCTCCAGTACCAGCCCACCACCGACGAGTTGGCGGGTACGGCGACCATCCTGGCGAAGACCACGCAGGATCTGTCGAGCTTCGACCTGGACTTCCTGCTGGACGTCAGCGAGGTGCGGGTCAACGGCGCCGCGGCCTCCTTCACGACCTCGGGCCAGCACGAGCTGGTGGTCACACCGAAGACGCCGCTGGCCAAGGGCACGGCGATCACCGTGGTCGTGCGCTACAGCGGGGTGCCGTCCACGAAGAGCGCGTACGGCTTCTCGACCTGGCACCGCACGCCGGACGGAGCGATCGCGGCGGACGAGCCCGAGTCGGCCTGGTGGTGGTACCCGAGCAACGACCACCCGCTCGACAAGGCGACCTACGACGTGTCGGTGGCGGTGCCCAACGGCACGCAGGTGATCTCCAACGGGCTGCTCCAGTCGACGAGTTCGCAGCGCGGCTGGACCCGCTACAACTGGCGTGAGAACAAGCCACAGGCGACCTACCTGACCACCCTCGCCGTCGGGAAGTTCGACATCACGACGAGCACCTCCGAGGGCGGGGTGCCGGTCGTCAACGCCTACAGCAAGGACCTCGGCGACAACGACGGGGCGGCGCGGGCGAGCGTGGAGCGGACGGGTGAACTCGTCGACTGGCTGAGCGGCTACTTCGGGCCGTATCCCTTCAGTAGTGCCGGCGGCTACGTCCCCAACACGACCACGGGGTACGCGCTGGAGACGCAGACCCGCGTCTACTACAGCCCCCGGCAGTTCGCGAACGGCTCGAACACGTCGGTCGTGGTGCACGAGTTGGCGCACCAGTGGTACGGCGACAGCGTGTCCTTGAAGGGCTGGAAGGACATCTGGATCAACGAGGGCTTCGCCCGGTACGCGCAGTGGCTGTGGTCCGAGCACGAGGGCGAGGGCACGACCCAGGAACTCGCCGACTACGTGTACGCCTCACATCCGGCCGACGACGCGTTCTGGACCGTCAAGCCGGGTGACCCCGGTCCGGACGACCAGTTCGCCCTCGCCGTCTACGACCGGGGCGCGCTGGCGATCCAGGCGCTGCGCAACGCCATCGGCGACGACGCGTTCTTCGCGATCCTGAAGGGGTGGCCGAAGGAGCACGCCTACGGCAACGCGTCCGTGGCCGACTTCCAGGCGTTCGCCGAGCGGGTGTCCGGGAAGTCGCTGTCGGCGCTCTTCGACGCGTGGCTGTTCCAGCCGACCAAGCCGGCGGCCCCGGCGGCTCGGAGCGCGTCGATCGCGGGCGCGTCGAAGAGTCTCGTACAGCCGAAGTCGTGGAAGAAGATCGCGGCGACGAATGATGTGCATGAAGGCGCCCACTGAGGGGTTGCCTGGTTCGGTGGTGTGGGGGCTGCGCGTCCGTTGTGGCTGGTCGCGCAGTTCCCCGCGCCCCTTCAGGGCGTGGTCGTCGCCGGCTCCTGATCAGTCCCCGTGGTCGTAGACCGTGACACGGATCCCGCGCTTGACCAGCCGCTCCGTGACCAGGGGTTCTACGCGTGACCACTTGCCGCCGGCCAGGCCGCAGCCTATTCGGGGCATGTGGACGGAGGCGTCCAGCTCCAGGGCCTTGTCGGCGAGCTTGCCGAGAGCCGTGTCGATGGCCTCGTACCGGACCGGGACGCCTTTGCTGCCGGTCCTCGTGCCGCGCTGGCCGACCATGTTGGCCACCCACACATACCGCTCGACTTGTACGAACTGCACGGCACCCAGACCGAAGTCGTTCTTCGCGCGGTCGCGGTGCCAGGCCCGGTACTCGGCCTCCGGCTCGGGCCAGCGGCGGGAGAGGGCCAGGACGAAGCCCTTTCCCCATCCCCCGATGTCGTTGCAGACGTGGGCGATCATCTTGACGCCTTTCACCGACGGAACGGTGGCGTCACCCCGTGTGTAGATGATCTCTGGCATGACTCCACCGTACGGTTCGCCACTGACAACGGCCTCGGACGAGCCGGCGTCGGGATCGTGCAAGAGGTGTCACAGTTCTGGTGAGACAGCGATACTGATACGCATGACGACCGACACCGAGGAGCCGACGCTCACGATCGACGAACTGGCCGCGCGGGCCGGTGTCACGGTTCGGACGGTGCGGTTCTACAGCACCAAGGGGCTGCTGCCGCCGCCGGTGATCGGGCCGCGGCGGGTGGGGCGCTACGGCGAGGAGCATCTGGACCGGCTGGCGCTCATCGAGGAGCTGCAGCATCAGGGCATGACGCTGGCGGCCATCGAGCGGTATCTGCAGCAGTTGCCGCCGGATCTCAGCGCCCAGGACCTCGCCATTCATCGGGCCGTGGTGTCCTCCTGGGCGCCGGAGACGCTGGAGACGCTGACCCGGGCGGAGCTGCGGGAGCGGGCCGGGCGGGCGTTGAGTGACCATGATGTCGAGCGGCTCCGCGCGATGGGAGTCGTCCGGGCGGAGGACGACGGCTATCTCGTCGACGTCGGGCTGCTGCGGCTCGGGGTGCGGCTGCTCGACGTGCCGCTCTCCGAGGAGGCGATCCTCGCGGCGCGCCGGGTGCTGATCGAGCACTCGCGCGCGGCGGCGCACGAGCTGTCGGAGCTGTTCCGCGGGGAGGTCCGGGAGCGGGACGCGCGGGCCGTCAGGTCGCTGTCCGCCCATATGGAGCCGCTGGTGCTGCAAGCCTTGCTCACGACCTTCCAGCGGTCCCTCAAGGAGGAGCTGCATGCCTGGGTCGTCGGGTCACAGGAACGCCGACCCTCCTGAGACGTTCAGCGTCTGCCCGGTCAGGAAGCCGCTGCCCTCGTCCACCACGTACAGGAGTGTCGAGACCAGGTCGGACGGCTCCTGGGTGCGCGCGACGACCTGGCCCGCGCGTACCGCCTCGAAGCCGCCGTCCGCCCCGACCGTCCGCTCGGCCGTCGCGGTGCGCACCATGCTCGGCGCGATCGCGTTGACGGTGATGCCGTAGGGCCCGAGCGCCGCCGCCAACGCGCGCGTGAAGCCGATCAGGCCCGCCTTCGAGGTGACGTAGGGGACCATCGCGGGCGGCGCGGTGAACACGGCGGCCGAGGTGATGTTGACGATACGACCCCACCCGGCCGCCTTCAGATACGGCAGCGCGGCGCTGGTCACCAGGAACGGAGCCTCCAGGTTGACCCGCATGACCCGGCGCCAGTCCTCCAGAGTCGTCTCCTCGAAGGGTTTGGCCGGATACAGGCCCGCGTTGTTCACGACGACGTGCAACGTGCCGAACTGGTCGATGACGCGCTCCAGGCCCGCCCGCACCTGCTCCTCATCGCTCGCGTCGGCCACCAGCTCCACGTAGTCGAGGACCTTTCCCGCGGTCTCCTGCTGCGGGACCAGGTCGAGGCCCGCGACCCGGTAGCCGCGCCCGGCGAGCGCGACGGCGAACTCCTGCCCGAGGCCCTGTGCCGCTCCGGTCACCAGTGCGGTACGCGTCTCCATGGGGCGAGTGTGATGACCCGTCAGTCGCTCGGCAAGGGCGCATTTCACTCGCCGGAACGGCACTGTTGCCGCCCGTGGCCGACGGGCCGACGCTGCGGGCGGGCCTTGCCGCCGGGCCCGCCCCCAGTGCCAGCCGTACGGGAGCCGTGTCCGATGACCGAGACCGAGCGTGCCGTGGACGACGCCGAGCGCGCCCGCGAACAGGACGGCGGAGCAAGGAAGTTGCGGGTACGCCGGTGGCGGCCTCGGCGCCTGGTGCGGGACGAGTTCGGTGTCCTGCTCGTGCTGGGGCTGCTGATCGCCGCGATCGGGATCCCGTACCCGGGCTTCCTCGACACCGACAACCTGCTGACCACCGCCCACAATTCGGTCTACATCTCGCTGATGGCGTGCGGAATGGTCTTCGCGCTCGCCATGCGCGAGGTCGATCTGTCGGTGGGCGGTACCTATGCGATGTGCCTGGTCGTCGGGGCGTTGTTGGTCCGGGACGGGCTCGCGCCGTGGCTCGCGGTGCCGGTGATGCTGGTGTGCGGGATCGGACTCGGCGTGTTCAACGCGCTCGTGACGACGCTGCTCGCGCTGCCGTCGTTCATCGTGACCCTGGGGACGCTGCTGCTCTTCCGGGGCGTCGGGCTCGCGCTCGCCGACGGCAAGCAGATCACCGATCTGCCGCTGGACGACTCCTTCTTCACCTTCGCGGGCGGCGATCCGGGCGGGGTGCCCTTCGCCCTGTGGGTGCTGCTCACGGTGGTCGTCGTGCTCACCGTGGTGCTGTCACGCAGCCGGTTCGGGGCCCGGGTGCGGGCGATCGGGTCCAATCCCGACGCCGCCGCGTTCAGCGGCATCCCGGTGGTCCGCACCCGCGTCCAGGCCCTGGCCCTGTCCGGCCTCACCACGGCCTGCGCCGCCGCGCTCGCTCTCGCCTTCTACGGCGCTGGCGACCCGACGCTCGGCCAGGGCTACGAGTTGCAGGCGATCGCCGCGTGCATCATCGGCGGCACTCCGCTGGCCGGCGGACGCGGCTCGGTGGTCGGCGCGGTGGCCGGGGCGATGATCCTTTCGGTGGTCGCCTCCGGTCTCGTGTTCTTCGAAGTACCCATCAACTGGACGTCGTTCGCGACCGGCGGGGTCATCCTCGTCGCCGTCGCGGCCGACAGCGCCCTGCGCCGCACGGGACGGCGGCGCAGATGAACACCTGGGCCGGGCAAGGCTTTTGGAGGCCGTGATGCACCGCCGATTCCGTACGACCGCCGCCGCGCTCGGCGCGCTGGTGCTGCTCGGTGCCGCCGGGTGCGGGGACAACAGCCCCGGATCCGGGGGCGGTGAGCTGAAGATGGGCATCGCGGTCGCCAACATCTCGCTCAACTTCGCCCACGAGATGGTGCTGGGCGCGGAGAGCGCGGCGAGTCACGCGGGGAAGGTCGACTTCAAGGCCGTCGGACCGCCCAACACCGACGGCCCGGCCGAGGTGCAGCTCTTCCAGAACCTCACCGCGCGTGCGAAGGACGGCATCGTGCTGGAGAACCTCGACCCGCCGATCTTCACCCGGCCCGCCGCTCAGGCCGTCGACAAGGGCATCCCGATCGTCGCCCTGGACACCTCCCCCACCGACGGCAGCAAGGTCACCTTCTACGTCGGCAACGACAACTACGCGCTGGGCGAGTTGATGGCCAAGGAGGCGCTGAAGCGGCTCGGCGCCGACCCGAAGGGCGAGATCGTCATCGGGGTGCCCAACCCGGGAACTCCGGTGCTGGACAACCGGGCCAAGGGCATCTCCGAGACCTTCGCGAAGGAGGCGCCGGGCGTGAAGGTGCTCGGCCCCTTCCAGACGTACAGCGATCCCGGGCAGAACTACAGCTCCTGGTCGGCGCAGGTCAACGCGCATCCGGACGCGCTGGCCTTCCTCGGCGTCGGGGACGCGGACAGCTACAACCTCGCCAAGATCAAGAAGGCGGAGAACGGCAAGTGGCTGACGGCCGGTTTCGACGTCGACCCGAAGACGCTGGACGCGGTGAAGGACGGCTCCAACTTCGTGACCATCGACCCGCAGCACTTCCTCAAGGGCTATCTGTCGACGGCCATGCTGATCGAGGCGGTCCGCGACAACGACGGGAAACTGGCGGACGGTTGGTTCCTGTCCCCGGGCGGCGTGGTGGACTCCTCGAACATCGACGAGATCATCACCCGGCAGAAGTCCGCCGAGGCGGCCTACGACTGGTACAAGCCGACGATCGACAAACTCCTCGGCGACCAGAAGGCCAACCTCAAGCCCCTCAAGGACGCGCGCTGAGATGTCGGCCGAAGTGGCGTACGACGACGCCCTGGTGGCGCGGGACCTGGTCAAGTCGTACGGCGGGGTACGGGCGTTGGACGGGGCCGGCATCCGGCTGCGCGGCGGCGAGGTGCACGCGCTGGTCGGCGAGAACGGCGCCGGCAAGTCGACGCTCGTGCGGATCCTGTCCGGGACGCTGACGGCGGACGCGGGCGAGGTGCGGACGGCACCGGACACCCGGATCGCCGTCGTCTCCCAGGAGTTGAGCCTGTTCCCGGACCTCACTGTGCGGGAGAACCTCTTCCCGTACGACCCTCCGCGCCGCCGCGGGCTGCTGGACCGAGGTGCGATGGACCGCGCGGCCCGTCCGGTCCTGGCGGAGCTGGGACTGGACGTCGACACGGGCGCACCGCTGGGCGAACTACCGCTCGCCGACCAGCAGTTGACGGAGATCGCGCGGGCCTTGCTGCGCCGGCCGGGGCTGCTGATCCTCGACGAGCCCACCTCCGCGCTCCCGGCCACCGCAGTCGACCGGCTGGAACGGGTCCTGCGCACCCTCACCGGCCGGGGCATCGCCGTCCTGTACGTCACCCACTTCCTGGACGAGGTGATGCGCTTCGCGCGGCGGGTGACGGTCCTGCGGGACGGGCGGGTGGCGCTGCCCGGGACGCCCCGGGCCGAGGTCGACGTGCCCGAGCTGGTCACCGCGATGCTGGGCGGTCGCCCGCCCCAACCGGCCCGTCGTTCGCGCGCCGTGGTGGATCTGCCGCCGTCCGTGGTGCTGTCCGAGGTGAACGTGCCCGGACGGCTGTCGGACGTGACGTTCACCGTCCGCGCGGGCGAGGTGGTGGGAGTGGCCGGGCTCCAAGGGGCGGGCCATCTCGACGCGTTGGCGGTGGTGTGCGGGCGTACGGCGGTCTCGGCCGGACGGGTGGACATCGCCGGGCACGGGTTGCCGCGCTCGCTGCGGGAGGCGGTGCGGGCGGGGGTCGCGTTCGTGCCGAGCGACCGCAAGCGGTACGGGCTGATGGTGGACCGGGAGGTGTGGGAGAACACGACGACCGTGAGCTGGCTGGCGCTGGGCCGCGGCGGCGTACTGCCCTCCCGGGCCGAACTCGTGCGCAGGACCGCTGATCTGACGGAACGTCTTCGGCTGCGCGGCGGGCCGCACGACCTCGTGGCCCGGCTGTCCGGCGGCAACCAGCAGAAGGTCGTCCTCGCCAAGTGGCTGGCCACCGACCCCAAGGTCGTCGTCCTGGACGATCCGACGCGGGGCGTCGACGTCGGCGTACGGGCCGAAATCCACCGCATCGTGGGCGAGTTGGCGGCGGGCGGTGCGGCGGTGCTCCTCGCGTCGACCGACCTCGCGGAGCTGACCGAGGTGTGCGACCGGGTGCTGGTCTTCGTGCGGGGACAGGTCGTCGGGGAGGTGCGCGGAGAGCGGCTCACGGAGCGGGAGTTGGCGGTGGCCATGCAGATGGGGGCGGCAGGGTCGAAGGGGGCGGCGGGGCCGGGGTGACGGGCCGCCTCGCCGTTCAGGGCGGGCGAGGCGGCCGTCACCCCCGTACGGCGGTGTGCTCCCCTTAGGCCGACAGCGAGCGCGTCAGCGCCCTCGCCGCCGCGCAGACCCGGGCGCCTACGCGGGCCACGTCGAGGCGGCGGGTGCCGCCGGTGACGGAGATCGCGGCGATCGGACGGGGGCCGTGGTCGTGGGCGTAGATCGGCGCGGCGACGGCCGAGATGCCGACCTCGGCCTCCTCCAGGTTGACGCCATAGCCGCGGGCCCGGGTCAGGGCGAGGTCGCGGGCGAGCTGGCCGGGCAGGACCATCGTGCGCGGGGTCAGCCGGGGAAGCGTGCGGTGCGGTGGGCGGGGGTCCTGGGCGAGGAACACCTTGCCGGTGGCCGTGCAGTGGGCGGGCAGCCGGCCGCCGGTGCGGGAGACGATCGGGGTGGCGCGGCGGCCGGTGAGCTTCTCCAGGAAGAGCGTGTCGAGGCCGTCGGGGACGGCCAGGTGCACGTTCTCGTGGGTCATCTCGTGGAGATCGCCGAGGTACGGCAGCGCCGCGTCCCGCAACTCCCGCACGCTCGGGGCGGATTGGCCCAGCACGAACAGTCCGAGGCCGATCCGGTAGCGGCCCTCCTCGGTGCGCTCCACCAGCCCGAGCCGCACCAACTCGCCGATCAGCCGGTACGCGGTGGGCTTGGGCAGCCCTGTGCCCAGGGCCAGTTCGGCGAGGCTGAGGGAGGTCCCGGAGTCACCGCAGGCACGCAGCAGCATGACCCCGCGGGCAAGCACCGACTTCGGTAGCGGACCGTCCGTCATGGTCCCGATGGTGGTGGCTGGCGCGGGCGGGTGACAAGGCGTGCGGCACTGTGAATGTCACGACCGCAGAGGTACGTCCACCAGCAACGGGCGCGTCAAGTCGGCCGCCCCGGCCACCAGTTCGCGCAGGTGGTCGGCGGAGGCGGCGCGTACGGCGTCGACGCCGAAGAAGCGGGCGGCCTGGGTGAAGTCGAGGGGGCCCAGTTCGGTGCCGGGGCAGATGCCCTGGCCGCCCATCGACGCGTAGGTGTCCTGGAGGGTGCGGTAGGCGCCGTTGTTCATCACCACGAAGAGGACGGGGGTGCGCTGGCGGGCCGCGCTCCACAGGCCCTGCAGGCCGAACAGGGCGCAGCCGTCGCCGAGTACGGCGACGACCGGGCGGGCGGGTTCGGCGAGCGCGCGGCCGACGGCGGCGCCGATGCCCCAGCCGAGGCCGCCGCCGACGGTGTGGGTGTAGCTGCCGGGGCGGTCGAGACGCATCAGGCGGCGCAGCAACAGCCCTACGGTGATGGCCTCTTCGACGACCACGGCGTCCGGCGGCAGTCCGCGGGCCACGGCGTGTGCGGCGGCCCAGGGGGCGAGCGGGGCCGGGGAGTAGGCGGCGCCGGCCTCGGACTCGGTGCGGTCGCGGTCGGCGGTGTGGCGTTCGCCGGCGCGGAGGATGCGGCCCTTGGCGGTGTGCGCGGGTACATGGTCGCGGAGCAGTTCGGCGAGGCGGTGCAGGGAGGGGGCGAGGGAGCCGACCAGGCCTGCCGCGGCGGGGAAGTTGCGGCCTATCTCGTGCGGGTCGGAGTCGATTTGGACGACGGTCAGGCCGGGGGGTAACGCCGGCCCGGGGCTGTAGTGGTGGGGCGTGAAGGCGTGCGCACCCGCGATCAGGACGGTGTCGTACGGGGTGAGGGCGGTGCGGATGGCGTCGTGGCGGGGCGGCAGCACTCCGGCGTACAAGGGGTGCGTGGTCGGGAAGTTGAGGCAGTCGGCCATCGGCTGGTGGTGGACGATCGCGCCGCATGCCTCCGCCGTGCGGACCAGTGCGTCCAGGGCGTCCTCGCGGCCGACGCCGTCTCCCGCGACGATCGCGGGGCGGGCGGCCGCGCCGAGCAGGGCTGCGGCGCGTTCCAGGCCTGCGGCCGGGCCCAGTGGGGGTGTTGGGGTGCGGGCCGGGATGTCGACCTCGGTGGCCTCGTCGAAGAGGTCCATGGGGATGGAGAGGAAGACCGGGCCCGCGGGTGGGCGTACGGCCAGGGCGAAGGCTCGGCGCAGGGCGAGGGGCAGGTCGTGGGCGTGCTGGACGTCGTGGGCGGCCTTCACCGCGGGGGTGGCCAGCGCTACCAAGTCGCCGGTCAGCATGGGGTCTTGTTGGAGGTGGCGGCGGTGTTGTTGGCCTGCGGTGACCACGAGGGGGGTGCGGGAGCGGCGGGCGTTGAGGAGGCCGATGATGCCGTTCGCCAGGCCGGCGGCTATGTGGAGGCTGGCGAAGGCGGGGCGGGCGGTGCCTCTCGCGTAGCCGTCCGCCATGGAGATGACCGCGCCCTCGTGTGTGCCGAGGACGTATTCGGGGGCGCCGGGGGTGTTTGACAGGGCTGCGAGGAACGGGAGTTCGGTGGTGCCGGGGTTGCCGAAGATTCGGTCCACGCCCTCGCCGCGGAGGATATTCAGGGCGGCGAGGGCGGGGCGGTGGCCCATGGGGGGCGCTCCTCGTGGGGACGGGAACGGGTGGGGGTTCTCAGCGGTCAGCGTCGGGGAGTTGGGGGGGTGGGGGCAAGCGTGGTGTGTCGCTGAGCGGTACGGCTTTTCTCGGCCCGCCGCCCCTACCCATCCCATCCTTCTGGGGGCTGCCGCCCCCAGACCCCCGCTTCGGCCTGAACGGCCTCGTCCTCAAAC
>NZ_JBSFLV010000218.1:0-12297 GCF_053599215.1 Streptomyces sp. NPDC001002
GGCGCCGGCCTGGCCGGCGCCCCCTCTCGCGTTCCTACTGTCCAGGTCGCAGGCCCGGGACGTCGAGGTCGCCCGGCCTGAGCCGGTACACCTGGAGGCGCAGGTCGTAGTACTTGTCCGTCTCCCCCACCCACTCCATCCCGACGCGCTTGGCCGTCGCGGCTCCCCGTTCGTTGCGGGGCCGTACGACCGCGAAGAGCTCGTCCACGCCCGCCTCGAAGGCGTAGTGCGCAACGGCGTGACCGGCCTCGGCGGCCAGGCCCTTCCCCCAGGCGCCGGGCGCGAGTTGCCAGCCGATCTCCAGGTCCCGGCGGTCCGGTGGCAGGGGCAGCAGGACGACCCCGCCGACCACCGCCCCGTCCTCCCGCGACTCGATCGCCCACCGGCCCTGCGGGGCGTCCAGATCCGCGGCGCTCCACTGCTCCAGGAGGGTGCGCATGGCCGCCGCGTCGGGCACGCGTGCCATCGCCGGGGCCAGCCACTGGGCGACGTCCGCGGTGCCGTAGACCCGCAGGGCGTCCTCCGCGTCCTCGACGGTCCACGGCCGCAGGACCAGCCGGGGCGTGGTGATCCGGGACCCCTCTACGACGACACGGTGCTCGCGTTCGGTCATGCCGGAACGCTACCAACCGCTCACTGATCCGTCGCGGGGGTCGTGCCCACGGCAACCGGTCGTGCCGACGGCTACCAGGTGACCGGCAGCTCGTAGATGCCGTACGCCTGCGAATCCTCCTTGAACTTCAGTTCCGAGACGTCGACGGCCAGGCGCAGCGTCGGGATGCGGCGGAAGAGGGTGCTGAAGACTACGTGCAGTTCGATGCGCGCGAGCTGCTGGCCGATGCACTGGTGCGGGCCCCAGCTGAAGGCGACATGGTGGGTGGCCTTGCGGGTGAGGTCGAGTTTCGCGGGCTCGGGGAACGCGACCGGGTCCCAGTTGGCCGCCGGCAGGGAGGCGATGACGCCCTCGCCGGCGCGGACGAGCTCGCCGTCGATCTCGATGTCCGCGACGACCGCGCGGCGCGCCAGGAGATGCGGAATGGTCAGGTAACGCAGCAGCTCCTCGACGGCGTTCGTCACGAATTTCGGGTCGTCGGCGTTGTCCCGGAGCAGTTCCAGCTGGTCGGGGTGCTGGAGCAGCAGTGCCGTGCCCAGCGTGATCATGTTGGCGCTGGTGTCGTGCCCTGCGACCAGCAGGATGTGCCCGAGGGGCGCGGCCTCCTCCATGGTGAGGTCGCCCGCCTTGACTCGTTCGGCGAGGTCGGACAGGACGTCCTCGCCGGGGTCGGCCTTCTTGGCCTCGATCAGGCCGGAGATGTAGGCGCGCAGCACCCGTGTCGTCTCCGCCGCCTGCTCCGGCGTCTTGAACCGCGCGTTGGTCGCGCCCGCGTGCTCCTGGAAGAACGCGTGGTCCTCGTACGGCACTCCGAGCAGCGCGCAGATCATCAGCGAGGGCAGCGGCAGGGAGAGCGCCTCGTTGAGGTCGACGGGCTTCGGTCCGGCCAGGAGCCTGTCGATGAGGTCGTCGGTGATCCGCTGGATCTCCGGGCGCAGCTTCTCCATGCGGTGACGGGTGAAGGAGTTGGTCAACATGCGGCGCCAGCGGGTGTGTTCGGCGCCGTCGGTGTTGTTGATCGACGGCTGCATCTCGGCCGCGTGCGCCTTCATCGACGGTGTCGTGTGCGGATATCCCGGCGCTCCGATGTCGGCACTGAGCCGTGGGTCGGAGAGCAGGGCGCGCAGGGTGTCGTGGCGGGTGGCGATCCAGGGGGTGCTGCCGTCCCAGGTCCGGATCCGGCTGAGGCCCTTGTCGGATTCGTGCTGGGCGAGCAGTCCCGGAGGCGGCGCGAACGGGCACTCGGCCGCTCGCGGCGACGGATATTCGGGCAGCTCCTCGGTCACTTCGCTCACGGTCAGCTCCCTCTCCTCGACTTCGTCGTCACGGCAGGTGTCCGAGGAAACCTTACGTTGACCGATCGGTCTAATCAAGATTCTCGGACACCTTGCAGCGCTGAAAAAATAGATCGATATATGTATCGACCAGACGGTCTACTTCAATTTATCGGCGGGCGCCGACCGGCTCCGCGTCCGTCGTCTCGTCGGCCACCGGCACGTTCGGCGCGGGCACCTTGCGGCTCAGCTTCTCGCCCTCGACGTCGATGTTCGGCAGCGCCCGGGCCAGCCACCGCGGCAGGTACCAGGCTTTGTGGCCGAGCAGGGAGAGAACGGCCGGCACGATCGCCATGCGGACCACGAAGGCGTCGAAGAGGACAGCGACCGCCAGGCCGAA
This sequence comes from Streptomyces sp. NPDC001002, assembly GCF_053599215.1. Taxonomy (NCBI): domain Bacteria; kingdom Bacillati; phylum Actinomycetota; class Actinomycetes; order Kitasatosporales; family Streptomycetaceae; genus Streptomyces; species Streptomyces sp. NPDC001002. The sequence continues at coordinate 2,288 of NZ_JBSFLV010000218.1, forward strand.
GCCGATCATCTTGATCATCGACTCGCCGGCGCCGATGAAGCCGGAGAACACCGCCATCATGATCAGCGCGGCGGCCACCACGACCCGGGCGCTGTGCCGGAACCCGGAGACGACCGCGTCCTTGGGCTGCTCTCCGTGGACGTACGCCTCGCGCATCCGGGAGACCAGGAAGACCTCGTAGTCCATCGCCAGGCCGAAGACGATGCCCACCAGGAAGATCGGCATCATGCTCATGATCGGGCCGGTGGTGTCCACGCCCAACAGCTCGGCGCCGTGGCCCTGTTGGAAGACGGCGACGACCGCGCCGAGGGCCGCCAGTACGGAGAGCAGGAAGCCGAGGGCCGCCTTGAGGGGCACGAGCAGGGAGCGGAAGACCAGCAGCAGGAGCACGATCGCCAGGCCGACCACCACGGCGAGGTACGGCAGCAGCGAGTTCTGCACCTTCTGGGCGACGTCGATGTTCAGCGCGGTCGTGCCGGTGACCTCGAAGGTGACGCCCGAGTCGCGCTCGATGCCGGGCCGCTCGTCGCGGATGGTCTTGACCAGGCCCTTGGTCTTCTCGTCGGTCGGGCTGGTGGACGGGGTCACGGTGAACACCGCGGTGTCGCCCGCCGAGTTGAAGCGGGCCGGTGAGACGGAGACGACGCCCTTGGTGGCGGCGATGTCCTTCGCGACCGTGGCCGCGGCTGCCTTGGGGTCGTCCGTGCCCTTGGCGTCGACCACGAGGGTCAGCGGCCCGTTGAAGCCGGGCCCGAAGCCCTTGGCGAGAGCGTCGTAGGCGCGGCGCTCGGTGGTGGAGGTGGGCTTGGCCTCGTCGCCCGGCATGCCGAGCTGGAGGTCCAGCACCGGGGTGGCGACGGCACCGAGTCCGACGACGCCGAGCAGCAGGATCGGCAGCGGGTGCCGTACGACGGTCCGCGCCCAACGGGAGCCGCCGTTCTCGTTGTTGCGCAGCTTCCGGCGATGGCGCTTGGAGTTCTTGCGGGCGCCGCGCGAGAGCACCGCGTTCGGCCAGAAGCCGAGCATGGCCGGGACCAGCGTCAGGCAGATGAGGACGGCGACGAGGACCGCACCGGCCGCGGCCAGTCCCATCTTGGTGAGCATCGGGATGCCGACGACGGAGAGTCCGGCCAGCGCGATGACGACGGTGAGTCCGGCGAAGACCACGGCTGAGCCCGCCGTACCGGCTGCGAGACCGGCGGCCTCACGCGGTGCATGACCCTTGGCGCGCTCCTCGCGGTAGCGGGAGACGACGAACAGGGCGTAGTCGATGCCGCAGGCCAGGCCCAGCATGGTGGCCAGGGTGCCGGTGTTCTCCGAGAGGCCGAAGGTCTGGGACAGGGCCATGATCCCGGTCATGCCGACGACGACACCGACGATCGCGGCCAGCAGCGGCAGACCGGCGGCGGCCAGCGAGCCGAACGTGATCAGCAGGACGACGGCGGCTATCGCGATGCCGATCGCCTCGGCCGCTCCTCCCGCGGCCGGCTGGGTGGCCAGCGCGTCACCGCCGACCTCGACGGTCAGCCCCGCCTCCTGGGCCTGCTCGATGGCGCGTTCGAGGTGCTGCTTGCTCGCGTCCGTCAGGTCGTCGGCCTTCGCCTTGAAGGAGACGGTGGCGTACGCGGTCGTGCCGTCCCCGCTGACGGCCTTCGCCTTGAAGGGGTCGACGGCGGAGGCGACTTGGGAGCCGTCGGTGGCCTCGTCGACGAGCGTCTCGACGGCCTTCTTGTTGTCGGCGGCGGTGACCTTCTGACCGTCCGGGGCGATGAACACGATCCGGGCGCTCGCGCCGTCGGCCGCGGTTCCCGGGAAGCGCTCCTCCAGGAGGTCGAACGCCTTCTGGGACTCGATGCCGGGCATGGTGAAGCCCTCGTCGGCGGCGGCCGGCGCCTTCGTCGCGGCGAATCCGACGGCACCCAGCACCGCCACCCACAGGAAGGCGACCAGCCATCGTCGGCGGAAGGCCATGCGACCCAGGTGATACAGGACAGTTGCCATGGCGGAAGGAGCCTCCAGGTCAGCGGTTCGGGAAGAACGCGTTCCACGATTCCGCGAACGACCTGGCACAACGAGGGAGCGTGCTCCCGAACCGGGGGTGTAGTCCGCTACACCCCCGATCGGGACCACCCCGGCCCTGTCCGTACCGTTACTTGAGAAAGAAGCCCGTCATCCGTACTGGTGCTTGAGGAACGAGCCCGTCCACGCCATCAGGTCGGCGGGCACGTAGTAGCCCTTCTCGTCGTTGATGGCGTCCCAGTTCGCGGCGACGTCCTCGATCGACGCGGGCCCGTCCTCGTGGGCGTATCCCTCGGTCGAGGCGATGAACAGCCGCGCGAAACGGCCGGCGCCCGCGGTGTAGATCTCGCCGCTGACGGGGCAGTTCTCGTGCGCGAGGTACGCGACCATCGGCGCGACCGCGTCCGAGGGCATGTACGGCTGCCCGGGCGCGGCCTCGGCCTCTGTCTCCTCGGTGTCCGGGCCGCCGCCCATGCGGGTCATCGCGGCCGGTGCGATCAGGTTGACCTTGATGTTGTGCGGCTCGCCGGCCAGTTTGGCGCTGCGGGCGAGTCCGATCGTGCCGCCCTTGGCGGCCGCGTACGACAGGTTGTTGGGCAGGCCGAGGACCCCGCTGGACGTGGTCAGCACGACCCGGCCGTAGCTCTGCTCGACGAAGTGCGGCCAGGCCGCCCGGAGGGTGTTGAAGGAGCCGAGGAGGTGGACGGCGAGGTGGCGTTCGAGGTTGTCGAGGTCGACCTCGGGCAGGCCCGCCCAGCGGATGATCCCGGCGTTGTTGACGAGGACGTCGATCCGGCCGAAGTGTTCGAGCGCGGTGTCGACGATCGCCCGGCCGCCCGCCTCGGTGGACACGTCGTGGGTGTCGGCGACGGCCGTACCGCCGGCCGCGGTGATCTCGTCGACGACCCGCTGGGCGGGGCCGGTGTCGGTGCCCTCGCCCTCCATCGATCCGCCGAGGTCGTTGACGACGACCTTGGCTCCCCGCCGCGCCAACAGGCGGGCGTGGGCCCGGCCGATGCCGCGGCCCGCGCCGGTGACGACCGCCACGCGTCCGTCGAAGCTGAACTCGCTCATGGGTGACTCCGTACGTTGTCGGGCGGTCTCCGGCGGCTCCGGGCGCCCTGGGCTGACGGGGATGCGGCCGACCGCTACCAGGTGACCGGCAGTTCCTTGATGCCGAAGGCCAGCGAGTCGGCCGGGCGGAACTCCAGCTCGGACCGGTCGACGGCGAGGCGCAGGGTCGGGACGCGCCGGTAGAGGGTGCCGTAGACGACCTGGAGCTCGATCCGAGCGAGTTGCTGGCCGAGGCACTGGTGGATGCCCCAGCCGAAGGCGTGGTGATGGCTCGCCTTGCGGGTGAGGTCTAGCTTGTCGGGGTCGGGGAATGCCTCCGGGTCCCAGTTGCCGGCGGGCAGCGGGACGACGATGCCGTCGCCGGCCTTGATGTCGGCGCCCTCGAACGCGAAGTCCTGGTCGGCGATGCGGCGTTGGCCGTACTGCGCGACGGTCAGATAGCGCAGGATCTCCTCGACCGCGGGGGCCACGTCCTTGGTGTCGTCGATCGCGCGCAGCCGCCCGAGCTCGTCGGGATTGTCCAGCAGGAGCGCGGTGCCCAGCGTGATCATGTTCGCGCTGGTCTCGTGCCCGGCGATGAGCAGGATCATGGCCAGCAACGTGGCCTCGGGCAGGGTGAGTTCACCCTCCCCGACCCGCGCGGCGAAGTCCGAGAGCACGTCCTCGCCCGGGTCCTCGGTCTTCTGCTGGATCAGCCTCGCGAGATACCCACCCAGTGCCTCGCTCGCCCGGCGGTCGTCCTCGGCGGTCTTGTCGCTGCGGGTTGCGAAGGAGGAGTGCTCCTGGAAGAAGTCGTGGTCCTCGTAGGGCACTCCGAGCAGCGCGCAGATCATCAGCGAGGGCAGCGGCAGCGACAGCGCGGTCACCAGGTCGACCGGTTTCGGTCCGGCGAGCATCCGGTCGATGAGGTCGTCGGTGAACCGCTGGATCTCCGGCCGCAGTCTCTCCATCCGGGGGCGGGTGAAGGGGCGGGTCATCATGCGGCGGATCCGGGTGTGGTCGACGCCGTCCGCGTTGAAGATGGTGAGCGGGTGGTGGGGGGCATTCTCCGCCATCGCCCGGTTCGGATAAGGGAATCCGGCTCGCTTGTCGTCGGAGCTCACCCGGGGGTCGGACAGGATCGCGCGCTGCGCGGCGTGGCCGGTGACGAGCCACGGGGTGCTGCCGTCCCAGATCCGGGCCCGGTTGACGGGTCCCTTGTCGTGCAGGGCGCGCAGTCCGGGCGGCGGGGCGAACGGGCACTTGGCGTCCCGGTCGTCCTGGTAGTCGTAGACCGGCTCGTCGGGGGCGGGTCGGAGGTCTGCCTCGGTCATGACGTGTCCTTCGGCGGTGGGGGGCGGTGTCTATTCCTCGATGCGGATGGCCAGCGCGGGGCACGTCGCGGCCGCGTTGCGCACCTCGTCGGCCAGCTCCGGCGGCGGGTTCTCGTCGAGGACGACGACGATGCCGTCCTCCTCCCGCTGGTCGAACACGTCCATGGCGGCGGCCACGCACTGTCCGGCGGCGACGCACTTCTCCTCGTCGACGACAACCTTCATGGGTCTCTCCCGGTCGTTCAGGGGGTGGGGGCGGGTGTGGACCGCAGTGCGTCCACGACTTCCTGGCGGCGCAGGCGTGCCTGCTTCGGCATGTTCCAGCCGAGCACCCCGGTGACCCGGCCGCCGTGGTGGTACCGGGCGACGAACCGCCGGGCACTCAACTCGCCCTCGACTACATCGACTTGGGCGTCGGCCGGCAGGAATCCGTGAACCTGGAGCTTGGCGTCGTACTGGTCGGTCCAGAAGTACGGCACGGGCAGATACGCCTGTTCCTCGCCGAGGACGCCGGCGGCGACGGCCATCGCCTGTTCCGTGGCGTTCGTACGGTTCTCCAGGCGGAGCAGCCGGCCGAGGTGCTCGTGGTGCCAGCGGGCCACGTCGCCGACGGCGTAGATCCCCTCCGCGGCCCGGCAACGGGCGTCGCACACCACGCCGTTGGCGAGTTCGAGGCCGCTGTCCGCGAGCCAGTCCGTCGCCGGCACGGCACCGATCGCGACGACCACGACGTCGGCCGGCAGTACCTCACCGGTGGCGAGCCGCACGCCGGTGACCCGGCCGCCCGCGCCGGTCAGTTCCGCGACTCCGGCGCCCAGCCGTAGCCGTACGCCCCGTTCGGTGTGCAGTGCGGCCAGTGCTTCCGACACCAGCGGGCCCACCTGGAGGGCCATCGGGGCGGCGAGCGGTCCTGCGAGGGTGACGTCGAGGCCGAGGGTGCGTGCGGTGGCGGCGATCTCGCAGCCGAGGACGCCCTCGCCGACGACCACGAGGCGGGCACCGGCCAGCAGGTCCGCGCGCAGGGCCAGCGAGTCGTCGAGGGTGCGCAACACATGGACGCCCGCGAGGAGTTGCTGACCCGGCAGCGTACGCGCCCGCACCCCGGTGGCGATCACGACGGCGTCCGCCCGCAGCTCGCGCCCGGACGCCGTGCGCACGGTCCGCGTCGGCACGTCCAGGGCGGTCGCCGGGTCGCCGAGGCGGAACTCGGCGTCCAGGCCCGCCAGATGCTCCCGTGTCCGCAGCTCCGCCCTGTCCGATTCCCAGGCCCCGGACAGGACCTGCTTGGACAACGGCGGCCGGTCGTACGGCAGATGCGGCTCGTCACCGAGGACGGTGATCGCCCCGCCGTACCCCTTGCGCCGCAGCGCCTCGACCGTGGCCAGCCCGGACGCGGCAGCCCCCACCACCAGAACGCTGTCCGGGGCCGTCATCGCGACTCTCCGCGGGTGCGGCTCTTCGTGCTCATACGAGGTAGCGCCCGCCGTTCGTGCTGAGCGTCTGCCCGGTGACGTAGCCGGCTTCCTCGGAGGCCAGGTAGGCCACGGCGTGCGCGACGTCCTCGGGGGTGCCGGCCCGCTTCATCGGCATGGTGGCCGCGACCGCGTCCACGTCGACGGGTCCCTGGCGCACCAGCGGGGTGTCGATGAACCCGGGCGGTACGTGGTTGACCGTGATCCCCTTGTCGATGAACTCGACGGCGAGCGCGCGGGTCAGTCCGATGACACCGCCCTTGGAGGCCACGTAGTGCGCCATGGCGGGCGCGCCGGTCTGCGCGGACGAGGAGGAGATGTTGACGATCCGGCCCCAGCCGGCCGCGAGCATGTCGGGCAGCAGTTCCTTGGTGACCAGGAACGGACCCTTGAGATTGATGCCGACCATGCGGTCCCACGCCTCTTCGGTGATGTCCGTGAAGGGCTGATAGGCCGTCGTCCCCGCGTTGTTGACCAGGATGACGACCGGTCCGAGCTCCTCGCGGGTCCGTGCCGCCGCGGCGGCCACGGCGGCGGCGTCGGCCGCGTCCCCGCCGACGGCGATCGCCCTGCCGCCCGCCTCCTGGATCGCGGCGGCGGTCTTCTCGGCGCCCTCCGCGTTCAGGTCCCAGACGGCGACCGCGGCACCCTTGGCCGCCAGTACGGTCGCGATCCCCCGACCGATGCCCCGGGCGCCGCCCGTGACGACCGCGACCTTTCCCTGAAGTGACATACGTGCTCCTCGTGTGCGTGGTGACTGCGGCCGGGTCCGGCGGCTGCCGTGTCGATCAGTCCGGCGTCGCGGGCCCTAGCCCGCCAGCGCCTCGCGGGCCGCGGTGCGGGCCGCCGTCGCGCGGGGGAAGCCGGCGTACCCGGCGGAGTGGTAGACGACCTCGGCGATCTCGTCCTCGGTCAGCCCGTTGGTCAGCGCGATGCGGACATGGGTCCTGAACTCCGTCTCGGCGCCGAGCGCGATCAGGATGCCGAGGGTGACGAGGCTGCGGTCGCGATAGCTGAGGCCGTCCCGGGCCCAGAGGGCGCCCCATACGCTCGTCAGTCCCAGGTCGACGAGGTCCTCGCCCAGCAGACCGTCCCGCAGATCGATGTCGCCCTCGGGGAACACGCCGGGCAGCGCCTGGCGCATGGCCTTCAGGCCCGCGATCCGCAGATCGGACCCGACCGTGGGTTCCGCGTCGCCCTCGGCGTTCGTGGCGTCCTTGGCAGTCATACCCGGCTCCTGCTGTGCACGTGAGAAGGCGGCTCTCGCCTTGCAGCGAAAGTTAAGTCAAACGGTCGGTACAATCAATGGCCTGAGCCGATCAGCGCGCAAAAACTTCCCCGACACCCGCCGCGCCTTCCTCGCGCCTTCCCCGGCACCCTCCACGCCTCCCTCGCACCCTCCCCGGCACTCCCCACGCCTTTGCCGCACCTTCCCCGCCGCCTTCATCACCCCCATTGCCCGGACCCACCCCCTCATCTACGCTCGGTCTGAATATTCGACCGACCGGTCGAACTACGAAAGACCGGGAGCACCACCGCCCCTGTCACCTTGGAGGGCAGATGAGCGAATCGACGGAGCTGTCGAGCGCCCCGACCGACGTACTGGTCATCGGAGCCGGCGTCACCGGCATCTATCAGCTGTACCGGGCCCGCGAGGTCGGCTTCTCGGCGAAGCTCATCGAAGCCGGCAGCAGCGTGGGCGGCACCTGGTACTGGAACCGCTACCCCGAGGCGCGCTTCGACTCGGAGAGCTACACCTACGGCTACCTGTTCTCCCAGGAGCTGTGGGAGGAGTGGGAATGGTCCGAGCGGTTCGCCGGCCAGCCGGAGATCGAGCGCTACTTCAACCACGTCGTCGACCGCTTCGACCTGCGACGGCACATGGTGTTCGACGCCAAGGTGACCTCGGCGGTCTTCGACGAGGCGACCGGCGTCTGGACCGTGACGACGGACGACGGCACCGAGCACCGCGCGCGCCACGTCGTCGCGGCGACCGGCATCCTCTCCGTGCCCTTCGTCCCCGACATCCCGGGCCGCGCCGACTTCCGCGGCCAGCAGCACCACACCGGCCGCTGGCCGAAGGAGCCGGTCGACTTCACCGGCAAGCGGGTGGCGCAGATCGGCACCGGCTCCAGCGGGGTGCAGATCGTGCCGGCCATCGCCGACGAGGTCGCGCGGTTGACGGTGTATCAGAAGGTCGCCGACTGGGCCACGCCCCTCAACAACGGCCCGATCACCCCTGAGGAACAGGCCGAGTTGAAGGCGGACTTCGAGTCGATCCGCGAGACGCTCAACACCTCGGCGAGCGGGTTCCTGCATCAGATCACCATGCGTTCGGGGCTCGACGACTCCCCCGAGCAGCGGCAGGAGTTCTACGAACAGCGGTGGAACGGCCCCGGGTTCACCAAACTGTCCGAGCACTACTACGACATGACGACCAATCAGACGGTGAACGAGGAGTGGTGCGCGTTCATCGCCGGGAAGATCCGCGACATCGTCAAGGACCCGGACACCGCGGAGAAGCTGATCCCCAAGGACCACGGCTACGGCGGCCGTCGCCCGCCCTTCGTGACCGGCTATTTCGAGGCCTTCAACAAGCCGGCGGTCGAGTTGGTCGACATCAACGAGACGCCGATCGTGCGCATCACCGAGACCGGGATCGAAACGCCGGACGGGGTGCGGGAGTTCGACATCATCATCTGGGCGACCGGCTACGACTTCGGCACCGGCGCCCTCAACCGGCTGGGCGTGCGCGGCCGTCAGGGCCTGGCGCTCAAGGACTACTGGGCCGACGGTCCGTCCACCTACCTCGGGGTCGCCGTGGCGGGCTTCCCCAACTTCTTCTTCCCCGGCGGCCCGCACGGCGCGCTCGGCAACAACCCGCGCTACGCCGGCGACCAGGTGGACTTCGTCACCGACGTGCTCGTCCACACCCGCGACCACGGCCACGACATCGTCGAGGTGACGGCCGCCGCCGAGCAGGAGTGGACGGACCTGGTGAACGACAGCGCCGCCCAGTCCTCCTTCCTGACGAGCAGTTACTTCTACGGGGCCAACATCCCCGGCAAGCCGGTCCGGCAACTGCTCAACCCGACCGGGCGGTTGAAGCTGCAGGAGCTGATCAAGGAGGTCGGCGACGGCGGCTATCAGACGTTCGCCTTCTCCAAGCCGACGGACCCCGAGGCCTGACCACGCGGGAGCCTGACGGCCACGCAGGACGCCCGTGCCACCTGGGGATCAGGGGCACGGGCGTCCTGCTTGTTCGGGCACGGCGACCAAGGGCTGATCCGGACGACAGCCCTAGGGCAGGAAGGTCGTGACCCGCCTGCGGAACCGCCACCCGCCGTCCACCCGGACCAGCGTGTCCGCGTAGGCACCGACCAGCAGTGGGGCCCAGCCCGCTTCGCCCCGCACGAAGAAGACCAGGCTGCTGCTCGCCGTCACCTCGCCCCCGGGCGGCGAGGTGAGGACGGTGTTGCCGACGAGGTGCAGCTGCGGCACCTGCGGTGCGAAGGCCTCGTATGCCTCGCGGATCGCCTCTCGGCCCTCGAAGGTGCCCTGGCCCGCGATCTCGGAGACGCCGTCGTCGGTGAACAGGTCGGCGACCAGTTCGGTACGGCCCGCGTCGAGGGCGTGGGCGTAGGCGGCGACGGCGTTCTGCACACCGGACAGGGCCGCTTCGGCGGTTACGGTCATCGTCGGTCTCCCTGGAGGTTCGAATCAGGCCTGGTAGGTCGTGACGCGCCGCTGGATCAGCCAACTGCCGCCGGTGTGCCGGAAGGTGTCCTCGTAGCGCCCGACGACCTGCACCGCCCAGCCCGTCTCGCCACGCTGGAAGAAGACGACGTCGCTCACAGCCGTCGCCCCGTCGCCGGTCGTGGGCGTGACGACGGTGTTGCCCACCAGATGCTGCTGCGGCCGTGTCGGCGCCCAGCCCTTGAATGCCTCGCGGAGCGCGTCGTGCCCCGCTATCGGGTCCGCGCCCGGCAGTTCGAGGACCGCGTCGGGGGTGTACAGCGCGACGATGTCGTCCGTGCGTCCCGCGTCCTGGGCCTGGGTGTGGCCGCGGACGCGCGGACGTCGGCGATCTGCTCGGTCACCCCGTCGAAGTCCTTGCCGTTGGAGAAGTACC
>NZ_JBSFLV010000219.1:0-12171 GCF_053599215.1 Streptomyces sp. NPDC001002
GCTGCGGCGAACGCACAACAGTGGTGGCCGTGGCCTTACGCCGATGGGTGCCGGGGTCGAGACATGGGCCGCCTGCTCGGTTACGAGGCGCAGTGCCCGAGGTCGAACGCGCGCAGGGCGATCTCGCGCTGCCTCTCGAAGGGGCGGTCGTCCCCGAAGTTGTGCCAGTAACCGAGGGAGAGCAGCGGGAGGTCGAGGCCGGAGCGGCCGGTCCGCCGGTATTGCATGGTGCCGTCGTAGCGCTCGGGATTCGCGAGGTGGTTCATGAGGTTCACTGTGCTCGCGCACGATTCTGAAGTCCAACAACCTCTTTTCATCGCATTCAGCGGTGTCGTTTCTGAATAGGCGGTGCTCGTCGGTGGGTCCGGGTGAGTGTGTGACGCGGATCACCGCAGCGCGGTCCGTGCGGCGGACAGGGAGGGGTGTGGAGACTTCACTGCGGGCCCGCGTGCGAGCCGGGGATCCGGACGCGTTCGGGCACCTCTTTGACGAGCACGCCTCGGTGGTCCACCGGCATGCCGTCCGAATGACCGGCAACTGGGTCATGGCCGACGACATCGTGTCGCTGACCTTCCTGGAGGCGTGGCGGCTGCGGGAGCGGGTGCTTCCGGGGGAGGACAGCCTGCGCCCTTATCTACTGGGGATCGCCACGAACGTCACCCGCAACACGGCGCGGGCGGCGCGAAGACATCAGGCGGCGCTCAGCAGGGTCCCGCCTCCCGACCCCGTGCCGGACTTCGCCGACGAGGTGACCCAGCGCCTGGCCGACACCGAGGAACTGGCCGCCGCGCAGAAGGCGTTGGGGAAGCTGCGCCGAGGCGAACGCGAGGTGTTCACGCTCTGCGTGTGGGAGGGCCTCGACGCCGCCACGGCGGCCCAGGCCCTGGGCGTGGCCGTCGGCACGGTACGGGGACGCCTCTCGCGGGCGAGGAAACGCCTGCGCAAGCTCACCGAGGCCGAACTCGACGGCGGTGGCAGCGGCGCAGGCTGCAGCAGGCCGAGCGGAGTGCAACGCCCGGACGTGGTCGGACAGTTGACGGGTGGCTGCCATCAGGCGGCTCGGTCCACGCAGGAGAAGCGATGAACACCAACCCGCGACGAGGCGACCGGTCGGCCGACCTCCAGGATCTGGCCGAGTTGCTGCCCGCGCCGGGCCGTCCGGTGCTCACGCAGGACCGCCACCGCGTCCTGAGGGAACACCTGATGCAGCAGATCACCCAAGAGGCCAGGGTCGAGACCGCTGTCGAGCAGCCGGCCGCGACGAACACACCAGCCGCGCCTCCTGCCCGCCGACGCCCAACTCGGCGCCTCGTCCTCGTCACGGCACCGCTGGCCCTGGCCGCGGTCGTGGGTCTGGGCGTGGTGGCGGTCGACAGCGCGCAGGACGCCGAGCGCGGCCCACGAGCCGCCGGTGTCACCCCGGACGACCCCCAGGAGACGGCCGCGCAATTGCTGGACCGGATCGCCCTGGCGGCAGCCGCCCGTACCGCGGCCCCGGTCCGCGACGACCAGTACATCTACACCAGGTCACAGGGCTCGTCGGACGAATTGGGCTGGCCCGCGACGCCCTCGAAGGACACCAAGGGGCTCTTCACGTCCGCCCCGGTGGAGTACGAGGGGACCGTCCGACGGGAGCAATGGGATGCCGTGGACGGCAAACGGAGCGGCCTGAGGAAGTCCGTGGGGCTGTCCTCGACGGGCGAACCCGACCCTGCCCACCAGGAGGTCATGACGATGTACGGCACCGGATACCTGACCTTCCGGCAGCTCCAGGCCCTGCCCACCGACCCCGACGCGCTGCTGAGGAAGCTCTTCGGCGACGCCGAGAAGGTGAAGGCGAGCCGCCGTACGGAAGTGGTCGTCGAGAATCTCGGCACCATGATCGACAACGCCACCCTGCTGCCCGACCTCAGTGCCGCGCTCTACCGCGCCACGGCCGAGCTCCCGGGCGTGCGGGTCGTCGATCACGTCAAGGACGCCGCGGGCCGGGAAGGCGTCGGCCTCACCTTCAAGGGCGCCGCGAAGGGCTACGCCTGGGTCTTCGACCCGTCCAGCCTCGTCTACCTCGGGACAACCGACGCCGCGCTCATGGAAGTTGGCGTCGTGGACAGAACGGGTGAGGTGCCGGGCGGCTCTTCCTGAGCCGGCCGCCGGAGGGCGTCCGCTCCGGCGGACGCCCTCTAGGGTGCGAGATGTGCCCACCTTGCTGATCGTGCATCACACGCCCTCGCCCACCTGCCAGGCCATGCTGGAGGCCGTCGTCTCCGGTGCGACCGCGCCCGAGATCGAGGGCGTCGACGTCGTACGCCGGCCGGCCCTGTCGGCGACCGCCTCCGACGTCCTGGCGGCCGACGCGTACCTGCTGGGCACGCCGGCGAACATCGGCTACATGTCCGGCGCCCTCAAGCATTTCTTCGACCAGATCTACTACCCGTGTCTGGACGCCACTCAGGGCCGCCCCTTCGGCTACTACGTGCACGGCGGGAGCGACGTCACCGGGGCGGTGCGGGCGATCGACGCGATCACGACGGGCCTCGGCTGGCGGCGCGCCGCCCAGCCCGTGACCGTGACGGGGACGCCGGAGAAGTCCGACGTCGAGGCGTGCTGGGAGCTGGGCGCCACGCTCGCGGCGGGCCTGACGAGTTGAGGAGGAAGGGTGCCGTCCGCCGCCGGACATGGCGTCCTTTATGCTCCTCGCCATGAACGAGGGGGACAGCGGCAGACGGGTCGTGGACGGGCGTTTCGAGCTGGAGTCGCGGCTCGGTGGCGGCGGTATGGGCACGGTGTGGCGCGCCCGCGACCTGCTGCTGCACCGGAGCGTGGCGGTCAAGGAGGTCCGGCCCGCGGACCCGGATCTCGCCGAGTACGACCCGCCCTCGGCGCGGATGCTGCGCGAGCGAGTGCTGCGCGAGGCACGCGCCCTGGCCCGGGTCCAGCATCCGAACGTCGTGACGATCCACCACATCGTCGACGGCGGCGAGGGCACCTACCCGTGGCTCGTCATGGAACTGGTCGAGGGCGGCTCGCTCGCCGACCGCCTCGCCCGCGGCCCGATGGCCCCGGCCGACGCAGCCCGCCTCGGCCGCGGTGTCCTCGACGCCCTGAACGCCGCGCACGCGACAGGCGTCCAGCACCGTGACGTGAAGCCCGCCAACGTCCTCCTCCGCACCGACGGCCGGCCCGTCCTCACCGACTTCGGAATCGCCGCGATCCGCGAGTCCACCGCGCTCACGGCCACCGGTTCGATCATCGGCACCCCCGACTACATGGCCCCGGAACGCGTCACCGGCGACGAGGGCGGCCCCGCGGCCGACCTCTGGTCGCTGGCGATGATGCTGTACGTCGCCGTCGAGGGCCACCACCCGTTGCGCCGCGGCACGACGCTGGCCACGCTGGCCGCCGTACTCCACGAGGACGTGCCGCCGCCGAAGCAGGCCGGGGCCCTGACGCCCGTACTGACCGCGGTTCTGGTACGTGATCCCGCGGCGCGGCCCGACGCGGCGACCGTCGACCGGATGCTGGCCGCTGCCGCGGAGGCCGTCCCGGAGCCGGTCACCTCGTACCCCCTGGCACCTCCGCAGGACGCGCTACCGGTCCTGCCTCCGCCGCCCGCCGAAACGGTTGTGCCGGGTCGTTCCACGGGTTCGCGTCGTGCGGTGATCGCCTCTGCCGTGGCGGGTGTCGTGCTGGTCGGTGGGCTGACGTGGGTGACACAGTTCGGGGGCGATCGTGATGAGGGGTCGGGGTCCTCGGGGGCGGGGCCGACGGGGAAGACCACGTCGGCGTCCACACCTGGGTCGCTCGGTTCCGGGTCTGCCACCGGGACACCGGCACCGGTACCGACCGGGAAGTCGGCCTTCTCCACAGGCATGCTCACTCCCAAGAGCATCCGGACCGCGCTGAAGGCCATCGAGGACAAGACGGGCAGACACATGTTCGGCAATGTGGCCGTCTACGTCGACTACGTATCGGTGTGGGCGATGGTCCCTGACAGCAAGAGGCACTACGACACCTACAGCTACCGGCCGGGCAGGGGAGTGGAGAAGGGCATCAGCAGCGGCAACCTGACCAGCGACCAGGAGCCGGTGAGCCTGAAGAACTACAACTGGGACGCGGTACCCGGACTGCTCGCCTTCGCGCAGAAGAAGTTGAACGTCGACAAGCCGACGTCCGCCTATCTGAGTGTGAGAACGCCCAGCAACGTCTTCGACACCCCTGCAAGCATCTCGGTGTATCTGATTGGCGAATACGACGAAGCCGGCTATCTGGTTGCCGACCCACAGGGCCACGTGACGAAGGAATATCCCGTCGACGGGTGACCTGTTCGGCCGTATGCAGCAACACCGGAGGTCACTCCCGCGGCCGGAGGAAAGGCTGGGCCTGCCCCGCCCCCCGTCCCCGGGAGAACCCATGCCCCTCCGGATGCTCGCCTGTGCCGTCGTCGCCTGCGTGACCGCACTCGGCCCCGCCACCACCGCTACCGCCGCGACACACGGCGACGACCTCCAGCGTCAGGCCGAACAGTTCGTCGAGTCCCCGGGCGGACCGCCCGGCCTCATCGCCGTTCTCCAGAAGGACGGCGAGACCCGCGTCGTACGGGCCGGCGTCGCCGACCTCGCCACGGACCGTCGGCCCCAGCCCGACGACCACATGCGCATCGCCAGCACCGCGAAGGCGTTCAGCGCGGCGGTCGCCCTCAGCCTCGTCGACCGGCACGCGCTGCACCTCGACGACACCCTGGGGCGACGGCTTCCGCAACTGCCCAAGGCCTGGCACCGGGTCACCCTGCGACAACTGCTGAACCACACCAGCGGCCTGCCGGACTTCTCGCGCAGCGAGGCGTTCCTGAAGATCGTCACCGCCGACCCCCGCCACCACTTCGACTCCCGCCGGCTGCTCGACTTCGTGGCCGATCAGCCACTGGGGTTCAAGCCGGGAAGCCGCTACGTGTACTCCAACTCCGACAACATCGCCGTGGCCCTGATGGCGGAGGCGGTGACCGGGACACCGTACGAGAAGCTGCTGCGGACCTTGGTCTACCGGCCGTTGGGACTGCGGGACACCAGTCTGCCGCAGGGGTACCGGATGCCCGAGCCCTACCTGCACGGCTATGACGTGGCGCCGCCCTCGCCGGTGGAGGACGTCAGCGAGGTCCTCAGCGCGTCCGGCGTGTGGGCATCCGGCGGGATCATCTCCACGCCGGCCGACATGACCCGGTTCGTGCGTGGCTATGCCGGAGGGGCGCTGTACGAGCGGTCAAGTGTGCTGGCGCAGCAGCGGAGTTGGATCGCCGGTGCGTCCGAGCCCGCCGGTCCCGGTGCCAACATGGCCGGTCTGGGCATCTTCCGCTACGCCACCCGGTGCGGTGTCGTGCTGGGGCACACCGGCAACTTCCCCGGTTACACCCAGCTGATCGCGGCCACGCCGGACGGGCGCCGGTCCCTGACCTTCTCCGTCACCTCGCAGATCAACCAGGCTCAGGCGCCCGAGCAATTGAAGCGGATGCGGGCCATCGAGGAGAACTTCGTCTGCGCCCTGATGAGCGCGTAGGAGGCACCCAGGAAATATAGGAGCGCGCTCAGGCGTCCCCTTGGCCGTAGTGGTTCCGGTAGCGGTCGTGCAGGGCGTCCACCGTCTGTGCCGTGAGGGCCGCGGACTCCCCGAGTTGGCGGGACAGATGCACGGTCCGTGCCACGTCCTCGCACATGACGGCGGCCTTCACCGCGGCCCGCGGGCTGTCGCCGATGGCGAAGACGCCGTGATTGCGCATGAGGACGGCCGGCGATCGGTGGCCGCGCAGGGTGTCGACGATGCCGCGGCCGATGGCGTCGTCGCCGATCGGCGCCAGCGGGCCGACCGGGATCTCGCCGCCGAACTCGTCCGCCATGGCGGTGAGTACGCACGGGATGGGTTCACCGTGGGCCGCCCACGCGGTCGCGTAGGTGGAGTGGGTGTGGACGACTCCGCGCACCTCGGGCAGGGCGCGGTAGACGTAGCCGTGC
Organism: Streptomyces sp. NPDC001002; assembly: GCF_053599215.1. Classification (NCBI taxonomy): domain Bacteria; kingdom Bacillati; phylum Actinomycetota; class Actinomycetes; order Kitasatosporales; family Streptomycetaceae; genus Streptomyces; species Streptomyces sp. NPDC001002. The sequence continues at coordinate 6,003 of NZ_JBSFLV010000219.1, forward strand.
GAGGCGGCGTCGCTGGACGGGCGGAGTGCGCCCGTCACGGCGACGCCGGTCAGGTCGCACAACACCAGGTCCTCCGGCCGCAGTTCGTCGTACGGGACACCGCTCGGCTTGATGAGCATCAGGTCCGGCGCGACCCGGGCCGAGACGTTGCCGGAGGTCCAGGTGACCAGGCCGTTGTCGACGAGAGTCCGGTGCAGGGCGTGCAGTTCCTCGCGCACTTCGGCGATGGCATCGAGCATCAAGGACTCCTCGTCTTCAACGCGTGCAGGCGGTGCAGGACGTCGTTGCCCCCGCGACCGAAGTGGTCGTGCAGTCGCACGTACTCCTCGTACAGCTGCTGGTAGACCCGCTGATGCTCCGGGACCGGCAGGTAGGCGGCATGGTGACGGCGGCTCATGGCGGCGGACGCGGTGCGCACCTCGGGATGGATGCCGGCGGCCACCGCGGCGTGGACGGCCGCTCCGAGCGCGGGCGCCTGTGCGGAGTCGACGATGCTCATCGGCAGCCCTGTCACGTCCGCGTAGATCTGCATCAGCAGCGGGTTCTTGACCAGGCCTCCGGCGGCGACGAACTCCGTCACGGGCAGGCCCGCGGCGCCGAAGGCGTCCAGGATCACGCGGGTGCCGAACGCGGTCGATTCCAGCAGTGCCCGGTAGATGTCCACGGCCGTGGTCGACAGCGTCATGCCGAGCAGTGCTCCGGACAGTTCGTGGTCGACCAGCACCGACCGGTTGCCGCCCATCCAGTCCAGGGCCAACAGCCCGTGCTCGCCCACTCGTTGCCGCGCGGCGAGCTCGCCGAGCACCTCGTGCACGCCACGGCCCGGTTCCTGGTAGCGCTCGGGTACGGCGTTGTCGACCCACCAGGCGAAGATGTCGCCGACCCCGCTCTGCCCGGCCTCGTAGCCGAAGGACCCGGCGACGATGCCGCCGTCGACCACCCCGCAGGCGCCGGGGACCTCGCGCAGCAGGTCGGAGTTCAGCATGTGGCAGGTGGACGTGCCCATGATGGCGAGCAGTTGGCCGTTCCCGTAGGTCTGGGCCGCGGCCGCGGTGACGTGCGCGTCGACGTTGCCCACCGCGACGGGCGTGCCCTCGGGCAGCCCGGTCCAGGCGGCGGCCCGCGCGCTCAGTCCGCCCGCGCTGCTGCCGAGCGCGGTGAGCGGATGGTCGACGCGCGTGCGGTACACGTCGGCGAACCGCGGGTCCAGCGCGGCGAGATAGTCCTCGTCCGGGTAACTCCCGTCCTGGTAAAGGCCCTTGTACCCGGCGGTGCACGGATTCCGGCTCTCCCGTCCGGTCAGCTGCCACACGATCCAGTCCGCCGCCTCGATCCACCGTTCGGTGGCCGCCCACACCTCGGGGTCCTCTTCCAGGATCTGGAGCGCTTTCGCGAGCTGCCACTCGGCGGAGATCCTGCCGCCGTACCTGGACAGCCACGGCTGCCGGGTCTCGTGCGCGAGGGCGGTGATCCGCTCGGCCTGTGCCTGGGCCGCGTGGTGCTTCCACAACTTCGGCCAGGCGTGCGGGCGTTCGGCGAATCCGTCCAGGACGCACAGGGGCGTTCCGTCGGCGAGCACGGGCAGCGGCGTACTGGCGGTGAAGTCGGTCCCCACCCCGGCCACGCTCGCCGGATCGATCCCGGCCCGCGCGACCGCCTCGGGCACCGCCTCGCGCAGGACCGCCAGCCAGTCCCGCGGGTCCTGCAACGCCCACAAGGGTGGCAGTTCAGTGCCTGACCCGGGCAGGGCGCGGTCGATTACGCCATTCCCGTACGGATGCTCCACACAGGCCAGTTCGGCGCCGTCGACGGCGCTCACCACGAGCACCCGTGCGGACAGGGTGCCGAAGTCGATCCCGAGGACATGCGCGGTCATGACCGGCCCTCCCGCCCGGGAGCATGCGTGGTCATGACCGGGCCCTCCTGCCACTCACGCAGGAACCGCAGGCCCTCCACCGCGAGCGCGTCCTGGGACTCCGCCAGCGGGCGCCAGATGGAGGCGGCGGTGGCGATCGAGGCGTTGTCCGCGGTGAACGACTCGATGCCGAGCATGCCCCGGTAGTCGATCTCGGTGAGGCACTCCCGGATCAGCGGCCAGTCCTGCAGATCGTGGCCCGGCGTGCCCCGGTCGTTCCCGCAGACCTGTAGGTGCAGCAGCCGGTCGCCGGCCGCGCGGAAGGCCGCGCGCAGATCTCGCTCCTCGATGTTCATGTGGTAAGTGTCCAGGTTGAGCCCCACATTGCCGGGCAGATCCGCGATCAACTCGCGCACCTGTGCCGCCGTGTTGAGCAGGCTCGTCTCGTAGCGGTTGAGCGGTTCCACGGCCAGCGCGATGCCCTGCCGCCCCGCGTACTCGGCGCACTCGGCGAGGCTGTCGCGCAGCTCCCGCAGGGTCGCCGCGCGCTCCTGCGGGGACATCCGCCATGTGCGGCCCACCGACGTGTACATCGGGCCGATGACCATCGCCGCGCCGACCCCCGCCGCCGCGTCCACCGCGGCGCGGACGTAACGCTTGGTCGCGTCGACCGTCGCCGTGTCGGCCGCCGCCAGCTCACGGCCGGGCCCGAACACCGCACCCACCACACAGCGCAGCCGCAGCTCCGACAGCAGCGCCGAGGTCCGGGCGGGATCCCAGTCGCCGACGTTCTCCAGCGGCAGCTCGACGGCGTCGAACCCCCAGCCGGCGATCCTCGGCAGGGTGCCGGCGAGCAGGTCGTCAGTCAGCGGCGAGTGCCACACGAAGGTGTTCACCGCGATGGGCAAGTCGACCATGGGCGCCTTTCGCACGTCGCTCATGCGCGTCCTTCCGGTGGAGCGGAGGTCACCTGATCACCGCTTCCAGTACGTGCCGCACGTACGCCCCGTTGCGGGCCACGGCCCGGTCGGGGTCCGCCTCGGCCTCGGGCGACTCGTCCTCCAGCACGATCCAGCCCGTGAAGTCCGTGTCCGCCAGGAACCTCGCGACCGCCGGGATGTCGATGATCCCCTCGCCGGTCCGGGCCCAGGACCCGTCCGTGTGCATGTCCTTGACGTGCACGTGGTCGACGCGGCCCCGGTACCGGCGCACGATCTCCAGCGGATCCATACCGCCCTTGGCGAGGTGCCCCAGGTCGGGAGTGAATCCGATCCGCTCCGGCAGATTCGCCAACAGATACGCGTAGTCGGCCTCCATGCGGAACACCGACCCGGCGGGGGAGTTGGGATGGAAGGTGCAGTGCACGCCCGCGGCTTCGGCCCTTGCGGAGACCGCGTCCACGCAGGACAGCAAGTTGTCCTGACGGGCGCGCAGTTGAGCCCGGTCCGATCCCGGGAACTGACACAGGTTGATGACCGCGCCGTCGATCCCGGCGACCGTCTCGATCACCTTGTCCGCCCCCGCGGCTTCCTCCGCCGTCTCGCGGGGTCCGCTCCACTCCTCGACCAGACAGAGCGCTGCCAACTGCACGCCGTGGTCGGCCAGTTGCGACCGCAGGCCGGACGCGGTCCAGTCGTCGCCGAGCATCACCACCTCGGGTTCGAAGCCGGCGAACCCGGCCTTCGCGCTCACCGAGATCATGTGGTCCAGCCGGCCCCGGTAGGTGTCGACGGTCATCTGCCAGCTGTAGGTCTGGCAGGCGAAGCGGATGTCGGTCACAGCGGCCGTTCCTCTCCCAGAAGCCATTCCTCGACGATCGTGTTGAAGCGGTCCAGTTGTTCCCAGTGATGGGTGTGTCCGGCACCGGAGAAGATCTCCAGGGTCGCGCCGGGGACGGCTTCGGCGATCTCGCGGGACAGCCGGGGCGGGACGAACACGTCCGCGTCCCCTGCGGTCACCAGGGTCGGTACCCGGAGGCCGCCGAGCCTGTCCAGCGCGTCGTGGCTCACGCAGGCGGCCGCTTGAGCACCGAACGCGGAGCAGGACATCCGGTCGGGCGCGGTCCGCTCGGCCAGCAGCTCGTGCTGGTGCTCCGCGAACCATCCCGGCGTCCAGATCAGCCATTGCAGCAGCGCGGTCGCGGCTTCCGGGCGGTCCCAGATCAGCGGGAGCGTACGGAAGATCTCCGCGGTGTGCGGATCGCAGCGGGCCCAACTCGCCACCAGCACCAGCCGCGACACCAACTCCGGGTGGCGCAGCGCCAGTTCCTGGGCGATCGCCCCGCCCATGGAGATCCCGGCGACCCGCACCGGCCCCAGGCCCAGCCCCTTGATGAGGTCCGCGTAGTCGTCGGCCATCGCGGCGGTGGTGTACGGCCCTGGCGGGGCCGGTGAGTCACCCGCGCCCCGGTTGTCGGCGGCCAGGCACCGGAACCTCCGTGACCAGGCAGCGGTGTGCGGCTCCCACGCGGTGCCCGGCGCGCCCAACCCCATGATCAGGACCAGGGGTTCGCCCACGCCGTATTCGGTGTACGCCAGTTCCACTTGTGGGCTCCTCCCCTCAACCCAGGCACCAGCGCGTGGCGTTGATGAGAAGACGGCGGAACGCCTCCAGCGCGAAGTCGTCCGGGTGCCCGAGGCTGGTGTAGAAGACCCGGCCCTTCGGGCGCTCCCGTACCCAGGCGACCGCGCCGGCGGTCGGTGCGTCCTCCGGAGCGATCGGCTCGCCGTGGAGCAGCGGTCGGCAGTCCGGCTGGGTGCGTACGCGGTACAGCCAGGACCGGGAGGTGAACCGGTCCGGAAGACCGGCGAGGACCGGGTGTTCGCCGGGTACGCGGGTGACCGTGGTGCGCGAGGAGTGGCCGTGATGGCTCACCCAGGGCGAGCCGAGCACGTCCCGGCCGAAGCCCTCGTTCCATGGCGCCCAGGGTGAGTCGTCGGGGTAGTGGAAGGCGTGCGTGGAGGTGCGCAGGCCCAGTACATTCCCGCCGCGCCGTACGTAGTCCGTCAGTTGGGCCATCTGCTCGTCCGGCAGGACGCGGAAGCGGGTGTAGATCACCAGCAGGTCGGCGTCGGCCAGCACGCCGAGGTCGCCGAACGTTGAGGCGGGGAACTCCGGATAGTCGTCGAGCACGTCCGGGACCAGGAAGTGGAGCTTCGCGTCGGGCAGTTCGGCCCGCAGGTCGTCGGCGTAGGTCTTCATGGTGCGGTGGGACTCGTACTCGCCCTCACCGGCGAGGATGACGATCGAGCTCATCGCAGGCCCTCCGCTCCGTGCGGGAGCAGGAACACCTTGCCGCACTCCCCGGTGTCCTGGAGATCCATCGCGGCGGACACCTCGTCGAGCGGGAACCGCGCGGTGATCACAGTGTCCAGCGCGTCGGCCGCGGTGCGGACGGTCGTCCACATCTGGTCGGCGTAGCGCTGGTGGTTCCAGTGCCAGCACCCGAAGACGTCGGCTCCGATCGGTACGAGCGGCGGCAGTACGACCTCGCCTCCCCAGGCCACGATGGACAGGCGGCCACGCGGGCGCAGTGCGCGAGCCGCGAGGCTCGCGGCTCCCGGGGCTCCGCTGGTCTCGACGGCGGCGTCCACCTCGGCCAACTCGCCCGGGTCGAGGGCGCGCGGGTCGAGGACCTCGACGGCACCGAGGTCCGCAGCCAGCTTCTTTCGGTACTCCTGGGTCTCCAGCGCCAGCACCCGCGCCCCACGCACCCTCGCATGGACGATCGCGCCCAGACCCACCGGTCCGCAGCCGGAGACGAGGACGGTGTCCGACGCGCCGGTGTTCATCCTGGTGTGCGCGGTGAACCCGGGCCCCAGTCCGCACACGGTGAGCGCGGCTCGGTGCAGCGGGATGTCGTCCGGTATCGGGAGCAGCAGCCAGTCCGGCTTGAGGACGTACTCGGCGTAGGTCGCGGTGCCGTAGCCGTTGCCGCTCTCGGCGAGTACGACCCGGCCGCTCCGGCAGTGGATGTGTTCGCCGGCCGTGCACAGCGAGCAGGTGCCGCATCCGTTCTGCGGCATGACCACCACCCGGTCGCCCGCCCGCACCCGGGTGGACGTGCCGGCGTCCTCGACGATCCCGGCCGCCTCGTGGCCCAGTACATCGCCGAGGTTTCCCGCCCGACGGTCCTTGAACTCGGTGCACATGGGCGCGATGAGGATCTTGACGACCACGAGGTCGCGGTGCGCGTGCGGGCGTTCACGCTCGACGAGTTCGACCCGGCCCGGCGCGGTGATCGCCGCCGCCTTCATCGGGTTGCTCCGCTCGCGCGGGCCCGGTCAGATCTGAATATCACACGACTGAACACCA